>CALKVR010000290.1 GCA_938004815.1 uncultured Polyangiaceae bacterium
GCGTCGAGCACTTGGGCCGCGCCGCGGAGCTCGTGCCGGGGCTCGCGACGGCGCGAGCGCGCGAGGTCGACGGCGAGCTGGTCGAGGCGGTCGAGGCCGCGGCGGCGTCTCGCGACCGCTGGCAGCGCATCGCGTCGAGGCATCGAGAGGCCGCGGGGTACGCGCGGACGCCGTCGAGCTGCGCGGAGCGGCTACGGCTCGCGGAGGCCGCGGAGAAGCGCGCGGAGGCCGCGGAGGCGCGGCGGCGCCTCGCGCGCTTTGAGCTCGCGCGGGTGAGGGAGTGGAAGTCCTGGCGGTGGCGGCTGGTCACGATCTCTCCGAAGTGGGCACCGGGCGATCCCCAGGCGCTCACGGTCGCGGGCCTGCGTCGACGGGTCGACGACGTCCTGAGTCGGTGGCGTGCGTGCTGGGACGCGGGCGCACGCGCGGGCGGTGCGGCGGCGGCGTGGGTGCGTGTCGAGCTCTCGGATGCGGGCCACGTCCACGTTCACGCGCTGGTCTACGGGCCGTGGCTGCGCGTCGAGTGGTGGGCGGCGCGGGCGGGGTGCTTCGTCGACGTCAGGGCTCCGCGCGACGTGTCGTCGCGCGCGGAGGAGCTACCCCGTCGAGCGGGCGTCGTCGTCGACGACATCGCGCCGGGGGAGCTCGACGCGGCGGAGCGCGCAGGGCTGCGGAGCGCGTTGCGAGAGTGCCTCAAATACGCGCTGAAAACACCGTCTCCCGCGCATGGCGCGTGGATGGCGGGCGCGCGTCGAGACGTCGCGCATCCTGAGCTCGCGGCGCGCTGGTGCGTCGCGACGCGACACGTTCAGCTCGTGCGGCACTACGGCGTCGCGCGCGAGGCCGCGGGCCTCGTGCCTGACCCTGAGCCGCGCGACGATAAGGCGGAGCTGCGCGCGTGCTGGAAATGCGGCTGCTGCGATCTACACCCCGGCGAGCTGGTGCCCACGCGCGACGTGGCGGAGTATCTCGGCGAGAGGTGGCGGATATGGCGCACGGTGACGCCTCGCGCGGGGCCTGGGTAGACGTGGGCGAGTCTGGTAGCGTCGCGGGTGCTCGTGCGCCTCGCGCCCCCTACCCCGGCGCACTGGGAGGGCGGGCGCGCGCGGTGGGAGCTGCGCGCGCCCGTCGTCTACTCGTGGCGCTCGTGGGCCTCGTGGCGGGGTGCGGCGGCGGCGGTGCGCCAGTCGACGCGGGCGCGTTCGATCCCGGCGTGTGTCTGGAGGAGGGCGCGCGCGCGGTCTGCGCGTGCGACGCGCTCGTCGTCGGTGAGCGTCGCTGCTGGGGCGGCGCGTGGTCGCGGTGCATCTGTGGCGGAGGTAGCGATGGGTCTCCTTGATAGGCTGGTCGGCGAGGCTGCGAAGGTAGCGGGGAGGCTGGTCGCGGGGCATCCGATGGGGTGCGCCTGCGACGAGTGCCGGATGGTCGACGCGCTCGCGGACGGGTTCGCGCGCGGCCTCGGGCCGCGCCAGGGCAAGGTCGACGGCGCGCGGCTCGCGGAGCTGCTCGACGCGAAACCGAAGTCGAAGCGCGCGCGGTCGAAGCGCGCGAAGCCTGCGGGCGAGTCGTGCCCGAAGGCGTCGAGCGCGTCGAGGCCGAAGGCGTCTACGCCGAAGCGCGCGAGCGTGCGGGTCGAGCCCGTCGCCGCGGGCGTCGAGGTCGTCGACGCGGAGCTGGTCGAAGACTAGACCCGGCGCGGGGCCGGTGGGTGTGCGGTCTGTGGCCGGTGGAATCCCGGCGCGGCGTCGGTGTAGCCTCGCTGCATGGGCACTACCGCACAACTGGGGCACCCGCTGTTTGGGCCGAAGGTGGCAAAGCTCTACGTCTACCGCTGGGCGTGGCATGAACCGTCGAAGTCGGAGCGCAAGGTGGTGGTGGTCGCGCGTCTCGACCCGTCGACGATCAAGGATGAGGAGGATCTGCGCGAGCGGTGGGGGCCGGGGCGGTATCGCGTCGAGGGAAGGGACGCGAACGGGCGAGTGATCGGCAACGCCTGGGACGTCGACATTCCCGACGAGAACGGCGTTGTTCCTGTCGGGCGTCCCAACGAGAAACCGGCGCCTGCGCCGGAGCCGGAGGGCGACGACACGGTCGCGACGGTCCTAGAAATCCAGCGTCAGGCGCGGGAGGCCGCGCTCTCGGGCGTGTCGGAGCAGCTCGCGGCGCTGCGCGAAATGCACCGTGAGCAGCTCGCGGCGGTGCGGGCGGATCGCTCGGCCGATATGCAGCTTTTTTCGACGTTGCTCGGGGCGAAGTCGTCGGCGCCTGCGGGCGACGCGGGCTTTATGACCTTCCTGCAAAACCGCGTTCAGTTCCTAGAGAAAGAGCTGTCGGAGGTGCGAGGTCGGGCGAGTGAGACGGCGCTAAAGCTCGCGAAGAACGACGCGAAGCGGGGCGACGTCATGGCGGAGGCGGTGTCCAAGGGGGTCGACGGGTTCTTTGACCTGGTCAAGGCGGGCGCGATGGAGCGCGCGGAGCAGCGGCGCCAGCGCGAGGAGCGCGAGGCGCGCGAGGCGCGCGAGGGCGAGCGCGTCGAGCAGCGCGACGGCGCGGCGAGGGAGCTGGAGTCGGGGCGCGACGACTCGGGCTATTCGCTCCCGTCCGTCGAGGAGGTCGCGGCGCATCTGCGCGCTGGGGGAGCGATCCGAGCGGGGACGCTGAGGCAGTTCGCGGCGATGCGCGCGCGCGGGGGCTTCCCTGACGCGCTGTGGGATCTCGTCGGCCCGCTGGTCGAGACGATGCGCGAGGCGGAGCAGGCGGAGCGCGAGGCGGAGCGTGGCTCACAGTCGGAGGCTACCGTCCACGCCACGACGGGCGTGCTCGTGGGGTCGGCGTCGTCGGGGTGACGGAGGCCACAATCCGGGCTTGACGGTCGCGGCCTCGATGGCGTGGCATCGGCTCGTGGAGGTCTGCGATCCCGCACCACACCGCGTCGAGGGCGATCCGCTAGAACGGCTCGCCGTCTTCTGCCAAGTGGCGGAGCATGGGGCGTCGTCGTCGGCCATCGTGCGGCTCGCGCGGGTGCTGGAACGGAACACCGCGCGAGCGACGGCGGAGGCTGTCGCGCGCTATGTGCAGCTCCTTCCGTATGTGCCCGATGCTGTGGGGCCGGTCGATGAGGTGCGCGATCCCTGCGCGGTGCTCGCGTTCGGAGGGGATTGCGACGATCTCGCGTGCCTCGCGCTCGCGCTGGACCTCGCGCTAGGGCTGCGCTCGCGTCTCGCGTGGCTGGTGCAGGCGGGGGCGTCGCAGGATCACGTTTCGCCCCAGGTCCACGTTGATGGCCGGTGGATCTGGCAGGAGGTGACGGTGGGCGCGCTGGTCGGCGAGCATCCGTACGACGCCGTTGCGCGCGTCGGTGGCGCGGACCGTGTCGAGGGGCGGCGCTGATGGCCTGGGAGCTGCGCGAAATCTTCGCGGGGTACTCCGGCGATCAGTCGGTGACGTTCAAGCAGTGGACCAACCGGCCCGCCTGCGAGAGCTGGCTCTCGTACCTCGCGACGCTCTTGGAGGGCGCTGACGCGCTCATGGGAACGGTCGCGCTGCAAGGGGAGTGGGAAGCGCAGCGCGATTCGACGCGCGAGATCGTGCGGGCCATCGGCATGGTGTCGCGCTCGCTCAATCTGCCGGTGCCGGTGTTGGAGCCGTGGGCGAAACGCCTGTGGGTGCTCGATCCTCGCAACGGGGGCCTGCCGTCGACGGACGTTCGCGACCGCGCTGCGGTGCGTGAGTTCGTCGACACGCGCACGGCGTTGGGCGAGTGGGCGTCGCAAATGATGGCGGCGATGACGCGCGGCGTGCCTGGGTCTGTCGAGCTGCGGTCGTGGATGGCGGAGGGTAAGCCCTTCTGGTTCTCGACCGTGCGGCGCGTAGACCTCGCGCTCGATGGGACGTTGATAGACTCTTGGCTCAACGGGGCCATGCCCGATCTTCCCAACGGTTCATTCGATAACGGCTGGAACGACTGCGGAACGGGCGTCATCACGGGGTGGCAGTGTTGGACGGGGAATCATTGGTTTCCCGGCTGGGGGAGCTCGGCGACGGAGGCGGAGATCCAGGGAATCGTGCCGCTTCGTCTCCACGCTCAAATGGCGATTGACTGCGCGCGGCGCCTCGTGGAACTCGGCCCCGATGGAATCGTGATCGCGTCGAAAATCTGGGCGATCCAGAAAAATGCGGCGTGGGCTCTCGCGTTGGGACAGCGAACAAACGAAGGAATCCTAAACGAGATCACGCGCGACCTGTCGCTCCGTAATCAGGTTCCCGTGGAGTTCGCGGCTTTCGAGGGAGTCGCGGGCGTCGTCGCGAGTCTCGTAGCTCTCGCGAATCCTCTCGTGGGCGCGCTCATGGCCGTAGTGTGGGGAATCCCGCGCCTCTTGATGGAGGCTTTCGGTACTGCGGTCGCGTATCAAACCGACCCCTGGGACCGTCGAGAGCCCGTCTACGATTACAGCTTCATCGAGGGGACCTACGATCCTCCCGTCGCTCCGTCGTTCACTGTCC
>CALKVR010000291.1 GCA_938004815.1 uncultured Polyangiaceae bacterium
AGCCGCGGTCTTCCTCGAGCTTGTTGAGGCGCTGCTCTACGCCGCGGAGGTCTTGCGCCGCCTTGCTCGCGGTGAGGAGCTCCTTCGTGAGGTGCGTCAGGTGGTCGCGGTCTCGCTTCGCTCGGTGCTCGGCCTCGTCGAGCGCGAGCCGGTGCCGCGTTTCGAGCTCGGCGAGCGCGCGCTGGTGGCTCTCGCGCTCCATGCGGAGCCGGTACTCGTTTTCCTCGCGCGCCTTGGCCTGGTAATACTCCTGCCACATGACGTGGGTGCGGATGTCGTTCGGCATCTCGACCGGCATCGGCGGAGGTTGGTAGAGAGGGACCGGCGGCGGATGCGGCTGCGCGTGGGTCGGCGCGCCCGCGTACGGGCCGTAGTGGTGCGCGCCGTTCTGCGGGGGCGGCGGCGGAGGGGGCGCGGGCTCGGGCGCGGCCTCGGGCTTCGCGTCGGCAGGCTTCGTGGGCGCGTCGCCTCGAAAGAGGTCGACCGGGCGCGGCGTCGAGACGATGGCGCCGCCCTCGGCGTGCCACCGGAAGTGATACCGCCCGCTTCCCCAAATGCCGAGGATGTCCTCGGCGGTGAAGCCTCCAAAGCGGTCCTGGTAGATGCCGAGGGCCGGGTGATAGAGCCGGCAGGGCTCGCGGGTGCCGTCGGGCCGCTGGCGAGCGACCGAGCCCCACGCAGCGCGCGGCGGTTTCTCCCAGGGCTCGGCGGGAAGGCTCGGCGCCTCGGGCGGCGGCGCGGGTTGCGGCGTCGGGATGTTGCGCGCGCGCGTGGCGCGCTTCTTTCGGACCGCGGCGGGCGTGGTGCGCACGACGGGGCCATCGCCGTCCATCTCCTGTCCGCGCTCGTCCTGGTCGAGCTCGTCGAGCGGCTCGAGGTCGTCGTCTTCGTCGCTCACGTCGTGGGCTCCTTCGGCTGCGCGTTCCAGTAGCCGTTGTGGCAGGCGTTGGTGTGGCGCCAGCACATCGCGCGGATGACGCTCGCGTGTCTGGTCTCGTGCCTGCCGTAACCGCCGCGGCCCCACCCTCGGCGCGAAGTGTGCGGGAAAGCGTCGCTGCGCGCTGACGGCGCCTCGGCGAGCCGCGGAAGTCGTGGGACCTCAAAAAACGGCGCGAAGATGAGGGCGTAAAGGGCGAGTGCTGCGCGCTTCATCGGCTGCGCCTCCGGTCGAACAGAGAGCCCGGCTCGAAATCGCCGCGCTCGTACGGGTTCCAGGCCTCGGTTTCGTCGTGTCCTCGGCGGCGGTTCTCGACTTGGCGCGCGACGCGTCGGCGCTGGTCGAGGGAGCGGCGCTGCTCCTCGGTCGCGGGGTAGGTGTGCGGCCGGTCGAGGCTGCGGTTTCGCTTCACGGCACGCCTCCGCAAAACGCGAGCGCGATACCAGCGGACCAGAAGAGCGCGACCGTGCCGACGATGGCGGCGGCGATGCGCTCGCGCCGGCGCGCGTGCCGCTTCGGGCTGAGGTAGATGTCGAGGTGTCGACTCGTCGAGAGCGGCTTCACGAGACGGGCTCCCTTCCTTCGATTGCGGCGGTGAGGAGGTCGAGCACTTCGCGTACGGTGCCGCTCGCGAGGTTGCGCTCGCGCTCGAGTCGCTCGGCGACCTCGCGTAGGAGCTTGACATGGTGTCGCTCGGCGGCGAGCTCGCGCACGGTCGCCGCGTGGCGGATGCGTTCGGCTTCGAGCTCGGCGGCGAGTGCGTCAGCGGCCTTCTTCGCGAGCGTGAACGCCTCGCGGTCCGCGCCGAGGAGCGGGAGCGTTGCGGCGAGGCCGCGCTCGCGTAGGTGCGCAGCGAGCGCTTGAGCGCTTCGCTGCCAGTCGCGTCGCACTTCCTCGCGAAGCGCATCCCATCGGCCGCGGCCGGGTACCGAGTCCCAGAGCAGTTGGCCGAGGTCGACGGGCTCGACGGCGCTCACGTTCGGCGGCGCGGGCTCTCCCCGCGCACCATTCCGGGCGGGCGAAATAGGCCCGTGACGGCCGCGGCTCTTGCGTGGGGCGCGCTTCTGCCCGCCTGCGCCCGTGTCCGGGCGGTCAGTTGACGGGCGTTCGGCGGCGGCGGTCACGGTGACCAAACGATGCCGCGACGGCCGTGCAGCGGGCTAGACGCGAAAACGCGGTCTAGCTTGAGGCGCTAGCGCGCGGTCGGCGCGCCACGGTGCTTTTGAGCGCTACCGGTTCGCACAGAGGGCTTGACCGCCGGTTCTCTCGGACCGTAAAAGCAAGGGGTGCGTGGGGCTACGCGCGAAGGCATGCAGGTACCGGAAGGACGCGCCGAAAATGTGCGTTCTCGGTGTGAATGCTTTCGCTCGGCGTTCACCGCCCCTTCTCTGTTCAGTGCAGAGACGGCCGTTCAGTAGTTGACCAAAAAAATGGCCAGGTCGGAGGTGGTGCTCTGACCTGGCCGGCGCCCCCTGAACCGTTGGACACGTTCAGTGGGCTCTAGCATGAGAAAGTCGAGGTTCCCCATGGCTAGTTCTGACCCTTGCGGCTCCAAGAGCCGGCAAGGAAAACTCAATGATTCCGGTGTGTTGGACCGATCCACCCACGGTGCTGGTCTAGCATGTGAGACAAGTGCGAAGGGCGGGACTTGAACCCGCACGGTGTTACCCGCTAGCACCTCAAGCTAGTGCGTCTGCCAATTCCGCCACCTTCGCTCAGTGGGTGGCGGAACTTACCAAGCGGCGCCGCCCTGTCAAGAGGTGCTGCAAGGGGCGCGCGCGTCGAGCGCGCTTCGCACGGTGGAGAGCAGATCGTCGACGTCGTACGGCTTGGGGACCACGAAGGTGCTGGCGTCGTCGAGCACCTTGTCGAAGGTGCCGGGCATGTAGCCGCTGGAGATGATGACGGGGATGGCGGGCCGCGCCGTCCGGACGTGGTCGAGCACGGCCTCGCCCGAGGCGATGGGCATCACCGCGTCGACGATCAAGAGGTCGACCTCACGCGCGTGTCGATCGAACAGGTGCTTGGCCTCGGCGCCGTCTTTGGCAGAGATCACGCGGTAGCCGGCGCGCTCGAGGATCTTGGTCACGAGGTCGCGCACCATGCCGTGGTCTTCGGCGAGGAGGACGGTCTCGGAGCCGCCTGCCGGCAGGGGCCGCGCGTCGACCGCGGCGCGCTCGCGGCCCGTGGAGGCGAGCGGGAGGTAGACCCGAAACGTCGTGCCCTCACCGGGGCGGCTGTCGACGCGGATCTCGCCCCCGTGCTGGTGGACGGCGCCGTACACGACCGACAGGCCGAGCCCGGTGCCGCGGTCGGCTGGCTTCGTCGTGAAGAACGGCTCGAAGATGCGCTCGCGCACCGCGGCCGTCATGCCCTGGCCGGTGTCGGCGACCGAGAGCAACGCGCGGCGCCCGCTCTTGGCGACCGGGTCGACCTCGGTCGCGGGGACGTCGGCGGTCGCGACCACGATCTGGCCGCCGCCGACCAGAGCGTCGGCCGCGTTGACGACCAGGTTCACGAGGATCTGATCGATCTGGCTCGGGTCGGCGTCGACGACACCGCCACAGCCGGGGCGGAAGTCGAGCGCGACGCTCGCGGGCACGAGCCGCCGCAGGAGGCCCAGCGTGGAGCGCACGCGGTCGTCGAGATCGACGGGGCGCTTCGCGATCGGCTGCTGCCGGCCGAACGTGAGCAGCTGCTGCGTGAGCTCGTTCGCGCGCTCGGCCGCTTGCTCGATCCGCCCCAGCGCGTCGACGACGTCGGCGCTGCGGCCCTCGGCCTGGGCGAGGCGACCGAGGCGCGCGTAGCTCGAGGTGACCAGGAGGAGGTTGTTGAAGTCGTGCGCGATCCCCCCTGCCAAGAGGCCGATGCTGTCGAGCTTTTGCACCTGGCGAAGCTGCGCCTCGAGGCTCTTTTGCCGCTCTTCGGCGAGCCGCTCTGCGGTGACGTCGCGAAAGACGACCCAGACGCGCCGCAGCCGCCCCGCCTCGGTCACGCCGCGCACGTTGCAGACGACGCTCCGCTCGTCGCCGGCCGTCGTGCGTTGCATGAACTCGAGCCCGTCGGTCGAATACCCGCGGCTGGCTGCTTGGCCGAACAGGTCGCGAACCACGTCCGAGCTCTCGAGCGAGACGTCGCGGAGGCGCAGGCCCACGACGTCGGCCCGCTTGGAGCCGCGCATCAGCGCGTACACCTCGTTGCAGTCGACCAGGACGGAGTCGCGCATGAGCTCGTACTGCTCGTCGATGGGGAGCGACGTGTCGAGGCCCTCACCCTCGAGCTCGAAGCAGCCGATGCCCTCGGCCGTCGTGGCGATGTAGGACCGCAAGCGGCTCTCGGCCTCGGCGAGGTCATGCTGTGACCGAACGCGAACGAGCGCGCCGGCGATGAGCTGGCCCACCGTCTGGAGCACCGAGAGCATCGCC
>CALKVR010000292.1 GCA_938004815.1 uncultured Polyangiaceae bacterium
GGTGACGGTGCGCGTCCCGCCGCTCCGCACCCGCCTCGAAGATCTGCGCCTGCTCGTCGACGGCATCTGGCAAGAGCTCGAGCGCCGCCGCAAGGCTCAGGGGCTGCCGGCGCCGATGAAGCTCGACGAGACGGCCATGACGATGCTGTCACGCTACGATTTTCCGGGGAACGTCCGCGAGCTGCGCAACATCGTCGAGCGCTGGGCCATCCTCGGCACGACCCTCGCCCCCGGCGAGACGTCACCGATGGGCACGGGCCCCGCATCCGCCCCGACCCCTCGTACCTCGGGCGACGAGGGCGGCGGCGCCGGCATGAACGACTTGCTCACGTTGCCGTACCACGAGGCCAAAGAGGCGCTGACCGAGCGCTTCGAGCGAGCGTTCTGCGAAGCCGCCCTCGACCGGTCGAGCGGCAACGTGTCGAAGGCCGCGCGTGACGCCGGCGTCGACCGGCGCCACATGCAGCGCCTCATCGCCAAGTTCGGGCTCAAGGCCCAGGGCTGAACGCGCCCCGGGCGGGCGGGGGCGCGGAGGCTCCGCACCTGCGGCGGCCGCTCCGCACCCCTCCGGCCCGCCTTTTCCACCGAAATCCGCGGGTGTCGGGCTGGCATCCCGCGTGCTCTAGGACCTCTCGTGGGCCGGAATCGTCCGGTCCGATAAGGAGGCTCGCTATGTTCGCTCGCTCGCTCATCGTCTCGCTCATCACCACGGCTCTCGTCGGCTCGGCTCTCCCGGCCGCCGCTCTCGTGAGCGGTGACGGTGACGACGTGGCAACGGCCGAGCTCGTGGCGAAAGACTCGCCGCGGGACGAGCGCGCCAAGGAGGGCGGCAAGGCCAAGGGGAAGGACAAAGCCAAGGACAAGGATCCGGCCAAGCACTTTCCGATGAAGGCCGCCGACTTCCAGAAGCGCATCGACAAGCGCCTCGACAAGGCGCGCACCCACCTCATCCAGATGATGGAGAACCGCAAGGTCGCGGAGGCCGACCAGAAGAAGGCGCTCGCTCGCTTCGACCAGGGCGCGACGCGGGTGCGCGGCGCCGCCACCGAGGCCGGCAAAGACGGCACCGTCACGCTCGACGAGGCGAAGCGCGTGCGCGAGGTCGCCAAAGAGGAGCGCAAGGCGATGAAGGGCACGGTCGCCGGCAAGAAGGACAAGAAGGGCAAGTCGAAGAAGGCCTGACCACTGCTGAAAACAGCGCTGTCGTCGCGCTGGATGAGGGAGGTGCGGCTCTTTCACCCCCCCGGCCCCCCTCCGCTGCGCGAGGGGGGTGTTGCTTTGTCGAGGGTCATCGCCGTCGACGTGTAGGGCCGCACGATGCTCCGGGTCTCGACGAAGCCGAGGCGCTCGTAGAAGCGCTGGGCGTCGCGGGTCCCGAGGTGGACGAAGCGGGCGCCGCGGATCGCGGGGTGGTCGAGCAAGAGGCGCATGATGGCCGTCCCCGCCTGCGCGCCGCGAAGGTCGGGGGCGACGACGACGTCGTAGACCCACGCGTGCTTGGCGCCGTCGGTGATGGCGCGGGCGCTGCTCACGACACCGCCGTCGGCCGCTCGGAGCACGATCCAGGCGCTCGAGCCGAGGTGGGCTCGCACGAGCGTCTCCGTATCGAAGAGGTCGTTCCAGTAGGTGCCGGCGAGGAGCGCGGCCACGGCGCTGGCATCGGCGGCGGTCGGAGCCAGCGAGAAGGCCGTCCCGGCCGGGCCGCGAAGGAACGCGGGCGCGACGTCCTCGGGGCTCGCCTCTCGAATCGCCTCGATGGCCTCACAGTCGCCGGGGTCGCCGCGGCGAAAGAGCGCCTCGAGGACGCGCGCGCGGTCCCTCGGGCTCTTGTGCTGCATGAGCTTGGCCTTGCCGTCCACGCGGTCGAGCCGGACGCCGCCGACGAAGAGCCCCGCGAGGACCTTTCGGTAGAGCGGGCTCTCCGCTTCGAGCGGTACGAAGCCGCCCTCGGGTTGGAACCGCGCGAGCAGAGAACGAAGCGCGCGGGCCTTGCGCTCGGGATCTTCGATCTCGAAGACCGTGCCGTGAGCCTGGACGCTCCGATACAGCGTCGTCGCGGGACAGGCGCGCTCGGCGTCGAGGAACCAGCTCGGGATCTGAGCGACCACCTCGACCGCGGTCACCACCGCCTCGCGCCCCACCACCTCCATCTTCTCGCCGACCGGCGCGGCGTGGAAGACGAGCGCCCCCTCGTCGATCACGGTGTGGAGGGTCTTCGATACGGGGGCTCCCTCGGGCGTGGTCGCGGCGAGGTGCACGTGGTGGGCACGCTCGAAGAGTGCGAGAGCGGACGCGGGTGAGGTGCGAAAGACGGGGCGGCGCATGCCGCTTCGATGCGCCCTTGCTGGTCTAGCGAAAAGTACCAGATTCGACAAATCGACTAGACCAGACCGGCACAGCCGGATCACGCGCAGACGTCATTTCAGACAGCACAGCGTGAACAGCTGCGAGTCGAGGGCCCCGTACGCCCCGGTCTGCCCCGGCGTGCCCGAGGAGCCGCAGGTGAAGTTGGGGTTGGCGAGCGTGTAGCGGGCCGAGACCACCGCGAAAGGTGGGTCGAAGGTGGAGCAACCGCCCACCGTCGCCAGCGTGTCGCTCACACCCGTGCAGTTCGCCCCGTCGAAGATCTCGATCGAGCCTACGCAGCCGTTCGGAGAGCCACCGCAGCCGCACGTGCCGGTGGTGCAGCCCCGGGTGTCGGTCGTGCCGCCGGCCAAGAGCTTTTTCACCGGGTAGCCCGTCGCGGTCGAGCAATCGTGCTCGCCCGGCTGAAAGACGCAGACGATCGGTTCATCGGGCGGTACGCACACCTGCCCCGCGTCGCAACCGGTCTCGCTCACGGCGACGTCGCAGACGTCACGAGGCGTCACGAAGCTCGTCGTCCCGGCCGTGTCCACCGTCGCCGAGGCCGCGCACTGGCCGATGTCGGGCGCCGAGAGCTCCACGTCGCTCCCGTTACCACCGATGATCTGCGCAGGAGCGCACATCCCGACCGGGACGGCGAACGGGTCGAAGCCGGCGGTGCAGATGGGGTCGACGTACATGTCGTCGCATTGATCCGGCTGCCCGACGCAGGCGCAGGCGCAGACGAGGGGCGTCGCCGTCACCGCGCTGTCGGGCTCGCTGGGATCGGAGGCAAGCCCGCCGAACAGGGCCGGCTGCGAGCAGCTGGCGACATCGTCCGCAGGCATGAAGACGGGGCCCTGCCACCCCATGGGCGCCTCCGGCACGCACTGCCCGGTGCCGCCCGATGCGCAGTCGGCGCCGCCAAAGCCGGTGACGCTCGAGCTCGCGTCGGTGCTGCTGGTGGAGGTCGACGCCGAAGGCGACACCGACGTCGAGCTGCTCGCCTGCCCCGCCCCGCCCCCGCCTGCTCCGCCGCTGCCGACCCCGCTCTCGTC
>CALKVR010000293.1 GCA_938004815.1 uncultured Polyangiaceae bacterium
GTCACGTACACGCTGAACACCGGCCAGTACGTGCAGTTTTCGCAGCCGGCCGAGCTCACCGGCAGCCCCATTCAGAGCGACAAGCCGGTCGCGGTGTTCGGCGGGGCGACGTGCTTGAACATCGATGTCGGCATGGTCGCGTGCGACGCCGCCCACCAGCAGATCCCGCCGGTGACCGCGCTCGGTCACGAGTACATCGCCGTCCGGTACCGCAACCGCTTCGACGGCATGGAAGAGGCGCCGCCGTGGCGCGTCGTCGGCGCCGTCGACGGCACGGTGCTGACGTACGATCCGAGCCCGCCGCCGGGCGCCCCCACTGCGCTCTCGAGCGGGCAGGTCGCGGAGTTTCGAGCGCCGGGGCCCTTCGTCGTGCGCTCGCAGGACGCCAGCCACCCGTTCTACGTTTCGGCGCACATGACCGGGTGCCAGGAGGTGAACCCGAGCTTCGCCGATTGTCGCGGCGACCCCGAGTTCGTCAACGTGGTCCCGCTCGCCCAGTATCTCGACGCGTACGTCTTCTTTACCGACCCCACCTACCCCGAGACGAACCTCGTCATCACGAGGCAGAAGAAGGACGGCGTGATGCACGACGTCGAGCTCGACTGCTACGGGACCCTCGACGGGTGGCTGCCCCTCGGGAGCTCGGGCGACATCGAGTACACCCGCGTCGATCTGGTGCGGGGCAACTTCGAGAAGCAGGGCGCGTGCGACAACGGTCGTCACGAGATCGCCAGCGACGCGCCCTTCGGGTTGACGGTCTGGGGCTGGGGCAGCGTGGCGACCGGGGGCGACTTCACCGGGACGCTCCCCGGGATCTACTCCCAGGCCGTCAGCTACGCGTACCCCTCGGGGGCGAGCGTCAAGCCCATCAACAGCGTCAAAGTCCCGGCGGACCCTCGGTAGCCCCGCGCTGGCCCAAGGCGGGCATGAGTCGTGCGTCTGAGACCGAGCGCCGACCATGCCCGCCGACCCGTCCCAGCGCGCGCGCCCGCGCGCTCCGTTCGCTTCACCTGCAGCAGCGATCTTCTGCGCCGTCGGCTGCGCCGCCCCCGAGCGGCCGCCCGTCGTCGACGTGGCCCTCGCCTCGATCGCGGCAGAGGACGCCGCGGCGGCGCCCGATTGGCGGTCTCTCGCGGCGGGCGGTTGCATCCTCCGCGCGCGTTCGGTCGCGCGCCGCTTCGACATCGCGCTCACGACGGGCGGCTCGCCGTTCGCGCACGTCACCCGCGCCCGCGAGGCGACGCTGACTCTCGGCAGCGACGGCTCGGTCGGCATCGACGTCGACGCGGGGGGCGTCACCCTCTCGGGCTTCGTCTCGAGTGAAGAGACCGCGATCTTTCCGGCGCGCCCGTTGGTGCTGGCGGGCGGGCTCGTGCCGTTCGGCTGGGCGGAGCTTCGTTTTCGCGGGCTCGAGCCCGGCGGGGTGCGGGTCGGGCTGGCGCCCGACGCGATGCCGACCGCGGTGAAAGAGCTCTCCGACGAAGAGCCGACGGGCGTGTTCGACTGCGACGCGCTCTCGCTCGTCCCCGAGACGTTCGACCCCGCTTCGATCCTGTCGGCTCGCCCGGGCGTGCCCGCTACGCTCGCGGGAGAGGCGGCGCTGGTCTCCACGACCCCGGACGGCGACGCGCGCTTCTCGATATGGCCCGACCAGGACGCTCCGCCGGTCGTGCGCGTCGTCGGTCGTAGCGGCGCGCGGGCGCGCGTGACCTGGGCCCATGAGAACGTCCTCTTCTACGGGTGGGTCGACGGCGAGATGCTCGCCCCGAGCCAGGCGCCGCCGCGCACGCCGGCGCGGCCGCAGATCCCGGCCGAGACGACGCCCAGCCTGCGCGCCGCCGCGACGCGCGTCACGTGCCCCCGCCCCGTGCCGGTCGCAGCCGAGGTCGACGGCGAGGCGCGGTTCGTCGGGCACGTCGCGGCTGGCAAGGTGATGGGCCTCGAGCTCGACGAGACCGGCGGCTTCTTGCTCGGCGTCGAGGGGGCTGGCTTCGCCCCGCTGAGCTACTCCGAGCTCCGTCTGCGGAGCGACGACTTGCGCGGCTGTCGGCTCTCCAGGGCCCTCTCTAGAGGAAGTGACGCTCGAAAATGAGACGCAGTTGACCTCCGGAGCGCTGTCCGCCACGCTCGCGCCACATGTCCAGGTCGCCGCTCTCGAGCGAAGTCGACCCGCCCTCTCGTAGGGGCTTCATCCACCTGTGGGCCGATCTGCTCGAGCGGCTCGCGCGGGCCACCGTCCGCCGGCCGATGGCCTTCGTCCTCGCCGCCCTCCTCTCTTTCTTCCCGGCCGCGTGGCTCGCCTCCAAGCTCACCCTCAAGAGCTCGTTCATCGATCTCCTGTCGCAGGACGACCCCGAGGTGCAGGACCTGAACCTCGTCTTGGAGAAGACGGGCGGGCTGGGGTTCAGCACCATCGCGGTCTCGGCGGCCGACCGGCCTCGCGCCGAGAAGCTCGCGGTGACCCTCGCCGAGCGGCTCGAGAAGCTCGAGGGCGTCAAGTTCGTGCAGGCCCGCCTCGACGTGGAGTTCCTCGAGGACCGGCAGCTCTACTACCTCTCGGCCAAAGAGCTCGGCGAGCTCACGGCCGACGTGAAGGCCGCGATCGACCACCGCGTCCAGGCCGAGGCGGGGATGCTCCTCGACGACGAGGAGGCGCCGCCCGACCCGCTGGAGAAGATCAAGAAGGAGGGCGAGAAAAAGGACCTCGGACTCTCGCCGTTCCTGGTCGGCAACGACGGCAAGTACCTGTACGTGCTGCTCGGCCTGGGCGGCTCGGTCGGCGATCTCGACGCCACCACCCGCGTCCAGGCCGAGGTCGAGCGCACCACCCAGGCCGTGGTCGACGAGACCGCCCCTGGCGTCGAGGTGCTGTTCACCGGCCCGATCGTCAACCGCCGCGACGACGCCCGCTTCCTCGGCGAAGACCTGAGCCGCGCCGGCGTCATCGGCTTCGCGGGCGTGGTGACGCTCGTGCTCGTCGGTCTTCGCCGGCGGCGCCCGGTGTTGCTCCTCGCGCTCCCTCTCGCGCTCGGTCTCACCTGGACGTTCGCCTTCGCCTATCTCACGGTGCATCACCTCAACGCGGTGAGCGGCTTCTTGGTGAGCATCCTCTCCGGCCTCGGCATCGAGTACGGAATCCACCTCTACAAGCGCTACGTCGAAGAGCGCCGCCGCGGGCGTGACCCCCACGAATCGACGCTGCGCATGCTGCGATCCACCGGCGGCGCGCTCCTCGCCGCGTGCATGGTCAACGCGTCGGTGTTCGCGGTCGTCGCCGTCGCCGGTTTCCGCGGCTTCATGGAGTTCGGGCTCATCGCGTCGGTCGGCATGCTCCTGACGATGGCGGCCACGCTGCTGCTCTTTCCGGCGCTCAACTACATGATGGACCGGCGCTGGCCGGTGTTCGTCGGTGAGCGGCAGCGCATCGCGCCCGTCATGCTCCCGGCGTGGGTCCGCTACGGGCTCCTCGCGACCGTGCCCTTTCTCGCGGCCTACTCGGTGCACGCGATCTCGACCGGCAAGGTCCGTTTTCACACCGATTGGCGTGAGCTCGGCTCGGACACGCCGACCTCGCGCCTCGATGCCTACGTCATCAAGACCCTGAACCAGTCGGTCACGCAGGTCATGCTCTACCTCGAAGAGCCTGGCCAGACCGCGGTCGTGCGCGACGCGGTCGAGGCCGTCCGCGCGAAGCGCGCCGAGCGAGGGCTCCCGTTCAACGTCGTGCGCGTCGTCGGCGTCGACGACATCGTGCCCGCCGACCAACCCGACAAAGCGTTGGCGCTCGAAAAGCTGCGCGAGCAGCTGGCGCGCGTGAAGCCCTCCCGGCTGAAGGACGACGAGAAGCCGTTCTTCGAGCGCGCCAAGCGGATGGCCGAGCAGAAGCCGTTCACGCTCGACGATGTGCCTCGCTCGATCAAGCAGCGGTTCTTGACGGTCGACGGAAAGGGCACGATGGGCGTCATCACCACCGACGGCGTCTTCGAGGAGTCGTCGCGCCTCGTCGACTGGTCCGATCAGGTGGCCGAGCTGCGCGCCGAGCTCGTGTCGCGCCAGGTGAACGGCGCGCTCGCCTCCGAGAACGCCATCGCGGGCCGCATCTTTCGCATCATCACCGAGAGCGGCGGGCGAATCCTCGGCGCCACGTTCCTGGTCGTGTTCATCGTCCTCCTCTTCGAGTTCCGCAAGCTCCTCCACGCCCTCGCCGTGCTCTCCTCGGTCGCGGCCGGCATGCTCTTCGTCGCGGGCGGGATGGGCCTGGTCGGGATCGAGCTCAACTTCATGAACGCGGCGGTGCTGCCCATCATCGTCGGTGTCAGCCTCGATAACGCCATCCACATTTTTCACCGGTACGTCGAGGAGGGGCCCGCCTCGATCCCACACGTCCTCCGGCGCACCGGGTCGGCCGCGCTCCTGTCGTCGTCGACCAACCTCGCCGGGTTCGCGGCGCTCTTCGTCGCACGCCACGGCGGCCTCCGCTCCGTCGCCGAGCTCAGCGTCCTCGGGATCGTCGCGACCGTGTTCACCACGACCGCCATCTTTCCGATCGCCCTCGACCTGGTGGGCCGCCTGCGAGGTCACGTGACGGGCGACGAGGAGCCGGCGTCTTCACGCCGCGTCCCCTGAGCCGGACGATGGATCGCGCCTTCGTCCTCGAGCGCCACTTCGCGAAGTACGAGCACACCCTCGAGGTCATGCTCTCCAGCTCCGACTGCGAGCCCATCACCGCGCGCGAGCTCTTCTCGATGGCGGGGCGCTCCGCCGACGAGATCGTCGATCTCACGCTCTCGTACACCGAGGCTCGCGGCTCGGCGCGGCTGCGCGACGCGGTGAGCCGGTGGTATCCGGGCACGACGGCCGACGACGTGCTCGTCGTCAACGCTCCGCAAGAGGCGGTGTTCTGGGCGATGCACGCCCTCGTGAAGCCCGGCGATCGCGTGGTGGTGCAGACGCCCTGCTACCAGTCGCTCCGCGACGTCCCGCGCGAGCGCGGCGCCGACGTCGTCGAGTGGCCGGTCGTTCCGTCGGGTGACGGGTTCACGGTCGACTTCGATCGCCTCGAGGCGCTGCTCTCCGACCCCACCGCGCTCCTCGTCACCAATTTCCCTCACAACCCGACCGGTGTGTGCCCAACGCGAGAGGAGTGGACCGCGCTCACCCTCCTGGTCGAGAAGACCGGCGTCCGCTGGTTCAACGACGAGATGTACCGAGGCCTCGCCCGCGACGACGCGCGTGAGCCGCCGCCCGCCGCGACCGCGATCTCCGGCGCGATGAGCCTGTGGGGGCTCTCCAAGAGCCTCAACCTCCCCGGGCTCCGGCTCGGCTGGCTCGTCTGTCGCGATCACACCGTGCTCGCCGCGATCGAGCGCATGAAGGATTGGACGTCGATCTGCAGCAACGCCCTCAGCGAGCGCTGCGCCGAGGTCGCCCTGGAGGTCGCGCCCGAGCTCTTTGCATCCAACCGCGCTCGCCTCTTCAGGAACGAGGCCGCGCTCGCCGAGTTTCTCGCCGAGCGCCCCGGCAAGCTCGTGTGGCAGCCGCCCTCGGCCGGCCCTGTCTCGCTCGCGCGCGTCCTCGGCACGACCGCGACCGAGCTCGCCACCCGCGCCCGCGAACGCGCCAGCGCGCTCCTCGTGCCATCGAGCCTCTTCGACCTGCCCGATACGCACGTGCGCTTCGGTCTGGGCCGCGCGCGATTCGATCGCTGGCTCGCGAGCCTCGACGCCGCGCTCGGGGAGTAGGAAATGGAACAGGAGGACAGGAAGGTTCGAGCACGCCCAACCTCTTGTCTTCCCGTCTTCCTGTCTTCTTGTCTAAACCCCTACGCCTTCTCCAAC
>CALKVR010000294.1 GCA_938004815.1 uncultured Polyangiaceae bacterium
GCTCTACGCGGTGGCGCGGAACGAGGCCCGGCAATGGATGCGATCGGCGCGTCGTCGTCGCCGCCTCCTCACGCCCCTCGAGGACCACCCGAGCGCCGCGGACCGCGCAGCTTCGGTACGCACCGATCCGGGCGCCGCGGATCGCATCGCAGCCCTCCGCGCTCGCCTGTCGGCGGACGACCGGTCGCTCCTCGTCCTGCGCATCGATCGAGGCTTCGCTTACCCCGAGATCGCGCGCATCGGCATGCCCACCGCCCCCGACGAGGCGATCGCGCGCGAGGCCGCGCGCCTGCGGCAACGCGTGCACGAGATCAAGCGACGCCTGCGTCGGTGGTCCGAGGCGCCGTCGTGAGCGACGGAAGCCCCGGCTCGTCCACGGACTCGCTGCTGGACGCGGTCGCCCGCGCGCCCGCGCTCGATCCCCGCGGCGCGCCCCCCGGGGTCGGCGAGCGGGTCGGCCGGTTCGTCATCCTGGAGCGGCTCGGCCACGGCAGCATGGGCGTGGTCTACGCGGCGCGAGACGAGACGCTGGACCGGACGGTCGCGCTCAAGATCATGCTGCAAGACGGGCCCGCTCCCGCGGCGCTTTCGCGCCTCCTGACCGAGGCCCGGGCGGCCGCCCGCGTCGACCACGAGGGGATCGCGACGGTGCATGACGCCGCCGTCATCGACGGGCGCCTGTGCCTGGTGATGGAGCTCGTAGCCGGACAGACGCTGCGACAGCTGCTCCGGTCCGAGGGCCGCCTCGGCGTCGGGCGCGCGGCCGAGCTCTCGGCCCGCGTGGCCGATGCCGCCCACGCCGCTCACGCGGCTGGGGTCGTGCACCGCGATCTGAAGCCGGACAACGTCATCGTGACGCCCAAGGGTCGGGTCAAGGTGCTCGACTTCGGCCTCGCCGCGCTGCGCGAAGAGCCCGGCGGCCGCGGCGCGCTGAGAGGTGGCACGCCCGGCTACACCGCGCCCGAGGCTCGGCTCGGCCGACCGTCGACCGCGAGCGACCAGTTCGCGATCGCGGTGATGTTGCTCGAAGCGGTGACCGGCGATCGAGCCGTTCCCCTCGGTCGCGCGGGTCTGCCAGCCGATCTGCGCCGCCTCCTCGGGCGCGCGTTGAGCCCCGACCCGGCGGCGCGATTCGAGGACTGCGCGGCGCTCGCGCGCGCGATCCGCCGAGCCGGGCGCCCGCGAGCCGCGGCCGCGCTCGGCGCCGCGTGCGCGCTCGGCGCCGCCGCTTTCGCTCTGTTGCAGGGGCGCGGCAGCCATGACAATGACCGTTCCGTCTCTGTCATGGCGTCCGTCGCCGCCGCGGCTCCCGTGAGCCGCGTCGCCTGCCCTCCGCTCGACGCCGATCCCGGCGAAACTTGGCTCGGCGCGGCAGCGGCGAGCCTCGCCTGCCGCCGCGCGCGCGCCCTCCTCGGCGGCGATGCTGCTCGGGCCCTGCCGCCGGCTGCGCTCCTCGAGCTCCCTGCGACCCCCTCGGACTTCCCTCTCGATCCCTACGCGGCAGCCGACGCGCGCGACCGCGCGCTCGATGCGGCGCGCGCCTCGGGGCGTGGCGTGCTCGACGGGTCGATTACCCGCTCGCCCGACGGGTTCACGGTGACGCTGTGGGTCGAGGATGCCGGCGTGATCTCCTCGAGCGCCCCCGGCGGCGGCGACTTCGCGACCGCGGTCGCGACGGCCGTCGACGATCTGTTCGCGACCGGCGCGCTCGCCCTGGCTGGCGCGCCCGACCCGGCCACCGCCCGCTGGCGTGGGGTCGAGTCGATCGACGAGCTCGAGCGCATCGTGTTCGCCGAGAGCGCGCTCGCGACGGGCGCCGCCCTGGACCGCTCGCTCGCGCGTCTCGAGGCGACTCGGTCCCCCACGCCCCACGAGGCTCTCCTCGCGGCGCGCACCCGCGCCGGCCTCGGCCGCTGGCGCGAGAGCGCGGCGCCGGACGTCGACGCGAGCTCCCCCGAGGCCGTCGTGAGAACCGGCCCCGCCCACGTGCTCCTCGGCGGAGCCGAGGCCGCCCCCGGGCTCGCCGACGCCACGCGCCTCGCCCAGCAAGGGGCCGAAGACCCGGCCGATCTCGCCGCGCTCCTCTCCGCCGAGGCGACGCTCCGCGTGGCCGCGGGCGAGCGTGACGAGGCGCGGACGCTCGCGCTCGCAGCCGCGCTCGCCGAGCCGTGGGACGCGCCCTGGAGCGTCATGGTCGTGGCGTCGTACGGGCGCCCCGAGGTCGGCGACATCGCCCGGGCCTACGCGGCGTGGCGCCCCGAGACGGCCGACGCGTGGAACATCGCCGCCCACGTCGGGGTCCCCGAGCACCAGCGCATCCCGACGCTCGAGCGAGCTACCATCCTGAGCGGCGGCTTCCCCCTCTTCGCCGGCAACTACGGGGCGTGGCTCCTCGTCGCGGGCCGACGCGACGAGGCGCGAG
Organism: uncultured Polyangiaceae bacterium; assembly: GCA_938004815.1. Taxonomy (GTDB): domain Bacteria; phylum Myxococcota_A; class Polyangia; order Polyangiales; family Polyangiaceae; genus Xiheicaenibacterium. The sequence continues at coordinate 2,423 of CALKVR010000294.1, forward strand.
AGGTCGCGGCGCGGCACCCGCCCAGCGCGCTGCAGCGGCGCGCCTTCGCGCCGAGATCGTCCTCTCCGAAGGTCGCGTTCGCGACGCGTTCATGGTCGCCGAGAAGGGCCTCGCCGGCCTCGAGCGCGCAGGCAGCATCGAGACCGGCGACGTGGCGCTCCTGGGCCTCTACATCGAGCTCGGTGTCCTCCTCGACGAGGGCGAGCGAGCCGCCGGCTTCGTCTACGAGCGGTTCGTCGAGCCCGACCCGCCGAGGATGGACGGCGGCTTGATGTCACGCGGAGCGTTCGCGCACGCCTGCGCGTACGCCGAACGCGCGGTCGCAGCGCGCTGCTTCGACCGGCTCGAGCGCCTCTCGTCCCAGGGCTACTTCCCGCTCGGCGCGACCGCCGACGCCGACGCGTACGTGGAGGGGGCGCGTGCGTTCGCGGCGGGCGACGCTGCGGCCGCCGCTGCGGCCTTCCGCCGCGTGCGGAGCGAGCCCGGCGTCCGAGCGAGCGTCGCCGCGCTCGCGCTCGAGCGCGCGGGCGAGCTCGAGCTCGCGGACGCGATCGATCCCCCGCGACCCGGGATCTACGGCGGCGTCTCGCAGTCCTTCGTCAGGACCGCTCGGCGCGCGGCGCGTCGAAACGACTGCGCGCGCGCGGTGCCGCTCGCCCGCCGCGTCATCGACGCGTGGCGGACCGCCGACACCGCGCTCGAGCCCGTGCGCGAGATGGAGCGGCTCGTCGCCCGGTGCTGCGCGGCCGGGACGTGCGAAGCTCGCCTGCAGAGGCCCGAGCTTGCCCCCTGATATCCCTCGCCTCCCCGCCGCCATCGACGCCGACGCGTTCGACGCCTTTCACGACGACGCGGCCGCGTGGCTGCCGATCATCACCTCGATCGCAGAGGCGCACGGCGGCGGCCCCATCGAACAGGCGCTCGACGGGACCGTCCTCGTCGGGCTCGCAGGCGACCGCGTCATCAAGCTCTACCCCCCCCTGCTCGCCGACCATGCGGCGTTCGAGCGCGAAGCGCTCACCGTCGCCTATGGAAGGCTCTCGGTGCCGACCCCCGAGCTCCTGGCAACGGGCTCTCGCGACGGTTGGCCCTACGTCGTCATGACGCGGCTGGCCGGCGAGAGCTTGTCGCGGGTGTGGCCCTCGCTCGAGACGGGCGAGCGCGCACGGCTCCTGGGCGCCGTCGGTGCGCTCGTTCGCGAGGCGCACGGGCTCCCTACCGAAGGCCTCGAGCCGTTGGCGCCGCCCTGGCCCGACTTCGTGGCCGGCCAACGCGCGCGCTGCCTCGCGCGACAACAGCGCACGGGCTTGCCCGGGCACCTCTGCGATCGGCTCGAGTCGTTCCTCGCTGGACCTCTCCCCGAAGGGCCAGCCGTGTTCTCGACCGGCGAGTACACGCCCATGAACCTGCTCGTGGCGCGCGGGCGCCTCGCGGGGATGTTCGACTTCGGCGATGGCCTCCTCGCGCCGCGACAGTACGACTGGTTGGGGCCGCTCTGCTTTCTGGCCGCCGGTGACGGCTCGCTCTGTCGCGCCTTCTTGGGCGGTTACGGCGTGGCTCTCGACGCGGCGTCGCGAGCTGCGCTCCTCCGGCTCTTGCTGCTGCATCGCTACAGCAACCTGAAGGCGCAGCTCGCGCTCCGCGGATGGGAGACGGCGCGTGACTTCGACGACCTCGCCGCCCGGCTCTGGCCCCTCTGACCGGCCTGCTCCGTCAGGGCACGACGAACCCGTCGATGTCGCCGCCCATCACGACCCCTTGGTGGATGTTCGTATCGGGATCTTGATCCGACGTCGAAAAGTCGGTCGTGCTGAAGATCTCGTTGACGCCGTTGCCGCGCAGATCGCCGCGCGCGTAGATGCGCGCCGAATCGGCAGAGAAGAGCCCCTCGTCGATGTTGAGGTTGGTCGTGGCCGGCGCGCCGAAGATGCGCGTGCCGCCCATGCCGGTCGAGGGAAAGACCCAGAGGCTCCACGTGTCGTCCATTTCGTTGAACACCTGCTGGTAGTCGGCGCGCGCGGCCACGAACGCGCCGTCGGGGCTCCACCAGATCGGCGCTTGGAAGTCGGGGCCCGAGAAGTCACCCGGGAGCGGCATCGAGGGCGTCACGTTCGAGATCTTTTCCGCGGTATTGGCGCCGACGTCGATCGCGTACATCTCGTAGAGGGCGGCGTTCGGCGAGTCCGAGCTGAACGCGATGCGATCACCGGCGTGGCTGATGCCGAAGCTGCCGATCGAGGCCTCGAGGGTGCCGCCCGTGTTCATCAGGTTGGTCCCCGGGACCTGCTCGCGGTTCTGACCATCGATGTCGACGCGGTAGAGCCGGAAGAGGTTGTCGGTGTCGATATCGGCCTTGAAGTAGAGGCGGCTCTGGCTATCGAACGCGAGCGTACCCTGCACGTCTTCGCCCGTGCCGAGCTCGGCGTCGGTCACGAGCGCCACCGGGGCCGGCACGGTGGCCGCGGCGTCGACCGACCAAAGGGCGAACGCGTTGTCGACCGCGAGATCGGCGGTGTAGACGAGGTGACGCT
>CALKVR010000295.1 GCA_938004815.1 uncultured Polyangiaceae bacterium
GATCTCGCGCAGAGCGACTTCGACGGTGCAGAGACGCGCGCCGTGCTCGGAGAAAAGGAACGCGAGAGCGTCCCCCGGCGCGAAGAGCGCGAGCTTTCGATATCGCGGGGTGTGCACGCCGAGGTCTTGCGCGCCCGCGGCGACGCCAAGGGCGCCGTCACCAAGCGGCGCGAGGCGATCGATCTGCTCGTCAAGCAGCTGGGGCCCGAAGACGCGCGGGTCGCGATCGCGCGGCTCGCCCTGGCGCAAGATCTCGCCCGCGCCGGCGACGACGCGGGCGCGATGAAACAGCTCGAGCTGGGCGGCGCGCGCATCGAAGAGGTGCTCGGCAAGGGCTCCGCCCACTTCGCGCTTTTCCGCGTCGAGCGCGCGCGCGTTCTCCGCGGGCGCGGCAAGCACGAGGAGGCGCTCGAGCTGTTCGACGACGGGTGGTGGACGCTCGATCAGGCGTGGGGCAGCGCTCCCCCGGCGATCGGGCCGCTCTTGACGGATCGGGCCGAGGCGTCGGAGGCGACGGGCGACGTCGAGACGGCCAAGCGGCTGGGGGGCCAAGCCGTGCAACGTTGCGAGAAGCGGCTCGGGAGCGAGCACCCCGAGACGAAGCGCGCCCGCAAGCTCCTCGAGCGGTTGGGCGGGTGAAAGGGGGATTGATGATGTCCCGAGCGTACGAGGCCACGCCATGAATCCGCCCCGGTGTCACCAGTGCGGCGCGCCGCTCGCGGCGCACGACCCCTACGCGACGAGCTGCAAGTTCTGCAACGCGCCGTTGGTCCCGGCCGGCACGCCTGGCGACGGTCGCATCCCGCTCAACGACACCGCCATCCTCGACTTCTTGCGCCGGCGGCTCACCGGGGTCGACTCGACCTGGATTCATCCATCCATTCCCGAGAAGAAGCTGGCCAACGCGCGCAAGATCCACGCGCCCCACCTCCCCGCGGGCGAGACGATCCTCGCGCTCTACGACGGCACCGCGTTCGGCAGCGCGACGGAGGGTTTCATCCTCACGTGCCGGCGGGTCTGCTTCAAGAACACGATGGAGGGCCCGCAGTTCAAGGAGTGGGTCCACGTCGAAGAAGAGGAGATCTACACCGAGGAGACGACCATCCGGCTCGGCCGCGCCAAGCTCGAGACGCTCTACTCCGACGACGACGAAGACCTCTACGCGTGGGAAGAGATCTTCGAGACCCTCGCCGTTTCGGCGAAGCCCCCGAAGCCGAAGCCGGAGCGCCCGGCCGACGCGTGGTCCTCGGGGCCGGGCGGTGCGGCGCCCGTGGCTGGTGGCGCCTGGGGCGGCATGTCGGGCCCGCCGAGCGGGCCTCCGAACGCGTGGGCTGCGCATGGTTACGGCTATGGTCAACCGCCGGGGCCGGCGAGGCCAGAACACGAAGAAGAGACCTTGCCGGCGCCGCCCTATCACGTGGACGAGGGATGCGCCCTCGTCGACGTGCACCCATCGGGTGAGGTCATCCTCGCCGCCGGCGGCGAGACCATCACGATCCACTTCGCGCAGAACGGCGCCATCGCCAACGTGATTCCCCACGAGGACGGCGTGCTCGCCGCCCGCTTCTCGCCGGATGGCAGCTGGCTCCTCGTCGGCGGCATGGACCAGCGCGTCTCGCTCTTCGAAGCGCGAACCGGCGCGCCGCGCGGCGCCACCGTCGAGATGAGCGACTACGTGGAGCAGGTCGCGTGGCTCGGTCGCAGCAGCCAGTTCGTCATGGCGTCGCAGACGGGCGAGCTCTGGATCGTCGACGCCCAGACGATGCGAGAGACGCGCCGGCTCCTCGAGCGAGACGCGGAGCACGAAACGCTCGGTGGCATCGCGGTCACGCCCGACGGCGCGCGCCTCTTCGTCTCCGTCGGCTCGCGGATCGGGGCCTTCGACCTCGCGACCGGAGTGAACGTCTGGCGCAACGACCAGGCGCTCGAGAACGCGTCACGCCTCGCCGTCTCGCCTCGGGGAGATCTCTTGGTCGCGGCCGGTTACGACGGGATCGCGGTGTTCAACGCAGCGACGGGCCACCCCGGGCCGCGCGTCGGCTTTCGCTCAGCGCGCGGCGTCACGTGGCCGTACGAGCCGGGCGGCGTCTTCAAGAAGGCCGAGACCGGCACCCACTCGTGGTCGCCTCAGCCCAAGTTCTCGCCCTCGGGCCACGCCGTCGTCGTCCAGGACCACGTCGGCAACCTCAACTTCTACGACATCGCCAGCGGTCAATTGCACCCGATGGGGCGCGACCACGGCCGCGCCTGGATCGAGGACGTCGCGTGGTTTCCCGACGGCGAGCACGTCGTGGTCGGGTGCAGCGACAACACGCTCGCGCTCTGGCGCGCCCGGCCGCTCGTCGGCGTGTGGCGCGCGCCCGCGCTACCCGTGAGCCACTGAATCAGCGTGTTGGGGTCGACCAGCTATGGCTGCTTCGCGTAGGCGATCTCGTAGAGCGGCACGCAGGGGAGCTCGTCGAACGGAGGGTTCGAACACTCGGGACCCTCACACGTAAACGTGATGGGTTGGGTTTGGACGAAGGTCGTCGGCGACTGAGGGGCGATTTCGCTCGGCTCGAACACGCCCGTGTAGGTGCTGTTTGGGCCGGCCTCAGCCGACAGAGAGAAGGACTCGCAGGTCGCTCCGGCCATGTGCAACGAACACGAGATCGACAGCGTCCCGCCCGAGAGGAGCGGGGTCGTGAGGGTCATCATAGACTCGGACGGGTACGAGAGCTCCCATTGCCGAGGAGGGATGTTGGAGAAGTTCGGGCAGGCATCGGCGTCGACGTTCTGAATCGACCCATCGTAGACACCGGGCTCGAGCGTGGGCGCGCCGCCGCCGCCGCCGCTGTCGCTCTGAATGCAACGGAGGCTCAGACCGGCGTTTGCCCGTTGGGTGCCACGAATGACCCCCGCGAGGGGCTCGAGCTGCACCGTCCAGAGCTGCAACGCGGTCTCTGTCGTCGATGACCAGAAATGAGCCTTGGGGAAGGTGTCGGTAGCGAAGTTCGCGAACTCGCCGAACTGGTCGCGATGCCCACCGGGCAGCGCGGTGAAGCCGCTCTCGTTCGTCGGCTCGTCTTCCTTCAGCCCCCAACTAACCTTCGCTCGTAGGGCGTCGCCCGAGTTGCCGACCGTCGCGAGCAGGGTGCCCCACTCATCGTTGGTCGGGGCGCGCCAGCCCGCGGGGCAGAGCCGGTCCGTCAGGACCGCGAAGCCATTGTAGAGCTTGCCGTACTCGGGGTCGTTCGCGGGGTCGTTGTTGTAGTTGCACCACGCGGGCTCCTCGTTGACGAGGTCCGACCAGACCCCTGCGTCCTGCTCCTCGGGGATCGGCGTGCCGTCGTTGTAGCTGGCGACGCGCAGGTTGCTGCGCATCCAGCACTGCTCGCCGACGACCACGGTTTCGTACTCGTTGCCGTCGATGTCCGTGACCGTCCCGCAGCCTGGGACCGTGCCGCCGCCCGAGGCCGTCCCACTCGTCGCACCCGCCCCGCCTCCAGCGGTACCCCCCGCGTCGTCTCCGCAACCGGCTGCGCCGCCGAACGCGAGGATCGCCGCGCCGAGCGCGACCCACCCCGCGCGATGCATGCGAGGGGCGCCTTGGCTGCATCGGTCGCTGCTCATAAGATTGGTCATCCAACCACGTTAGCCCGACCGAGCGTTCGATGGAACGAGCGTTTACTTCGGCGGCGCGATGACGTCTGCGATCGTGGTGTTGCCCGCGCCCGCCCAGGGAGACCCCGGGAACGCCTCGAGGAGGCACGCGGTGCCGTCGACGTTGTCGATCGCGATAGCGTAGCCGTTGCCGTCGCGCCGCGAGAAGCCGTACACGGTGCCGAGCCACGCGCCGATGCCGTACACGCTCCCGTATCCGGGCTCGGTGTCGTTGCAGTCCGAGGCGCGCACGATCTGGCCGCGAACGCTCTTGAGCACCGATTGCGTGGTCGCGGTGGCGAGGGCGGGGACGTCGAGCTCGATCAGGGTGTCGATCTCGTTGCATCCGTTGGACGACGGCGGGTTGGGGCAATCGCGGACGGTGGCGAACCCGATGGGCGAGCCGTTGTTCTCGAGCTTCTTCTCGAAGAACGCGATGTCCCCCGAGAGCTCCCACGGCTTGCCGGCGTTGTCGTAGGTGTGGCCCTGGCCGTCGTTCGCGGGGACGACCCCCAGCGTGCCGCGCTGCGCGAGGTTGCCGCCCGCGTCGACCGACCAGAGCTCGCCGGCCGAGTTGCCAGCGATGAGCACCTCTTCGGTCGGGTGGAGCACGCCCTTGGGCGCGAACGTCATCCCGTAGAAGCTGATGCCTTGGGGGTTGTTCAGCTCGATGATCTCGGCGCACGCGACCGTGCCTCCGCTCAGGTCCAGGCGGTAGACGCGCGTCGTGCTGATGGCCCAGACCTCGCCGTCGGCGTTGACGGCGATGTCGGTCATCGACGTCGACTGACCCGAGCCGCCGATGCACTCGAAATCGCCCAGCGTCGAGAGCGCGAGCGGCATCTCCGAGGGGTCGGCCTCGTAGAGCGTCGTGTTCGAGTGCACGTAGAGGATGCTCGGAGCCGCGCCGCCGGCGCCCGTCGACGAGCTCATGAACCCGGAGGACGAGCTCTCTGCGCTGCTCGCAGCGCCGCCCTGGCCGGCGCTGCTGGTCGAGCCGGCTCCGGCGCCCTCGCCCCCGCCGCCCGAGCCCGCCTCTTCTGCGCACGCTGCCGCGAGAACGAGGAGCACCGCTCCGCCATGGCGAACCGAAAGAAAGCGCATGACCGGAGCTATGACACGAAGAGGACGCCGAACCAACAGCGGTCACGTGCCGAAAGCGTGACGGCGCCCGCGGTTTTCTGGGATGCTTTGGGGATCGCATGGCGCCCGGCACGGACTTCTCCGAACGCGCCCTCGCGGACTGCCTCAAACGGCCCCCCGTCGAGCTCCGCGCCCCCTGGTGGGATTCGCTGCCGCTCGACTTCGCGACCCAGGCCGACCCGTTCGTGCTCCAGCGTTTCGAAGGCCTCAAGGTCGGGGCAGCCGCGGCCGCCGACGTCGTCCTTCGAACGCTCGGCGCGGCGCTCGTCGGCTCGGTCGCGCTCCCGCTCGGCTACAACCCCCTCGGGCTCTACCGCGCGCTACGCGATCGGAGCTTTTACGCCGACCTCGTTCGCGGAGGCGACCCCGATCGCTTCTACGAGAAGCCGCCGCGCGGCATCCGCTTCTTGCGGCGCCGCGCGCGCTTGCCGCTCTTCTCGCCGCATGACGGCGCCTGCGAAGACGTGCGCTTCGAGAGCCCGTTCGTTCCGGTGAACCCTCGCGAGCGCGCGCGCTACCTGCGTCATGCGCGGAACCGCTTCGCCCACGCGCGCCACTGGCGCCACCACGCCGGCCCGCGGTCGACCATCGTCGCCTTC
>CALKVR010000296.1 GCA_938004815.1 uncultured Polyangiaceae bacterium
GCGGCAGAGCTTGCAGACGGGACCAACGTAACGTGCCATCTCGGTGTTCCTTCTAAACTCGTATCTTGGGCAGTCTGCAGGGACTAGACGCGGCGGCGCTTGGGCGGCCGGCAGCCATTGTGGGGGATCGGGGTCACGTCACGAATGAGCGTGACCTTGAACCCGGCGGTTTGAAGCGCGCGGAGCGCGCTCTCGCGACCGGCGCCGGGGCCCTTCACGAAGACGGCGACGGAGCGCATGCCGTGCTCTTGCGCCTTGCGAGCGGCCTCTTCGGCCGCGAGCTGGGCCGCGAAGGGCGTCGACTTGCGCGAGCCCTTGAAGCCGCGCGCGCCGGCGCTCGACCAGCCGATCGTGTTGCCGTTGATATCGGTGATCGTGACGACGGTGTTGTTGAAGGTCGACTGAATGTGCGCGATGCCCGCAGCCACATTCTTTTTGACCTTCTTCTTCTGCTTGGTCTTCGCGGTCTTCGGCGTTGCCATGATTCTTTCCTAGACGATCACTTCTTACCGGGCGTCGGGCGACGAGCGACCATGCCCTTGCGCGGGCCCTTGCGGGTGCGCGAGTTCGTGTGCGTGCGCTGGCCGCGGACCGGGAGGCCCTTGCGGTGACGCAAGCCGCGGTAGCAGCCGAGATCCATCAGGCGCTTGATGTTCATCTGCACCTCGCGGCGCAGATCGCCCTCGACCTTGTACTCGGCGTCGAGAAGATCGCGGATCGCCTTGACGTCTGCGTCGGTGAGCTCGTCCACGCGCTTGTTGCGCGGGATGCCCGTCTTGTCGCAGATGTCGCGCGCGGTCTTGGGACCGATGCCGTAGAGATACGGCAGCGCGTAGGCGAGGTGCTTGCGGCGGGGGAGGTCGACTCCGGCGATGCGTGCCATGTGCGTGCTCCCTCAGTTCCCTTGCCGCTGCTTGTGGCGCGGGTTCTTCTGGCAAATGATCCGAACGACGCCCTTGCGGCGGACCACCTTGCACTTGTCGCAGATCTTCTTGACGCTGGGCCTGACCTTCATCGCTCTATCTCTCGTTCGAAACTATTTATGGCGGTACGTGATCCGGCCGCGGCTCGGATCGTAGGGGGAGACTTCGACCGTCACGCGGTCGCCGGGGAGAATCTTGATGTAGTACTGCCGCATGCGGCCGCTGATGGTGGCGAGGACGTCGAGACCGTTGTCGGCGCCCACGCGGAACATCGCGTTCGGTAGCGCCTCTTTCACGACGCCGTCGAACTCAAGCTTGTCGGCCTTCGGCTCTTTGGGTCCTACGCTCTTCTTCTTCCCTCTCACGAATGGTTCATCCTTCTTCTTTCAAGCTTTTGGGAGAGCCTCCGCGATTCGCGCGGTGATCTCCTCCGGTTTGCCGACGCCGTCCACCCTTTTGAGCACGCCCCGCGCCTCGTAGAAGGGCAGGAGCGCCGCGGTCTGGGCCTCATAGGCGTCGAGGCGCTTGTTGACCGTCGCGGGCTGATCATCTGCGCGGTGCTCGAGATCGGCGTCGGGCGGCGGCGGGTACGACGACAGGTGGTAGATCTTGCCCGTCCGTTTATCCATGCGGCGCAGCACGAGGCGCTCTTCGAGCGAGCCGCGGGGCACGTCGAGCTGGACCACCGCGTCGACCTTCAGGCCCTTTTTGTTCAGGAGCGCGTCCAGGCCCTCGGCCTGGGGCACGGTGCGGGGAAAGCCATCCAAGAGGACGCCCGGCTGGGTGTCGGGCTCGGCCAGGCGCTTCTCGATGAGCTCGAGGATGGCCTCGTCGGGGACGAGCCCGCCCGCGTCCATGATCGCGAGGTACTTCGGGTCGAGGGTGCCCGACTTCTTGGCCGCGCGCAGCATGTCGCCCGTCGAGACCTGGGGGATGCCGTACGTCTCGCAGATGTGAGCGGCCTGCGTGCCTTTGCCCGAGCCCGGAGGCCCGACGAGGATGACGATCATCTAGCCAGCCTCCGTGAAGCGTCGCCCGCGGACGCGGCCCGCGCCGGGACCGGTGAGACCCTCGTAGTTGCGCGTGATGAGGTGCGCCTCGATCTGGTTGGCGGTGTCGAGGGCGACGCCGCAAACGATCATGAGGCTGGTGCCCCAGTAGGTCATCGGCTGCTGCAAGAGCCACGCGGCGACGAGATCGGTCGCGACGCAGATGCCCGCCACGTAGGCCGCGCCGCCGACGGTGACGCGCTGGACCACCGCGTAGATGTAGTCGGCCGTCTGCTTGCCGGGGCGGATACCGGGGATGTTGGCTTGCTGCTTCTTCAGGTTCTCGGCGACGTCGACCGCTTGGAACGTGACGTTCGTGTAGAAGAAGCAGAAGAAGATGATGAGCGCCGCGTAGAGCGTGTTGAACAGCCAGTCGCCGCGGTTGATGACGGTGATGATCGCGTCGAGGCCGGGGATGCTCAGGCTCTGGAGCGTGGCCGGGAACTGGAGCAGGCTCGAGGCGAAGATCGGCGGGATGACGCCCGAGACGTTCACCTTGAGCGGGAGGTGCGTGTTCTGTGCGCCGTACACCCGGCGCCCGACCTGGCGGCGCGAATAGACGATCGGGATCTGGCGGCGCCCGTTCTCGAAGAAGACGACCGTCGCCACCATCATCACGACCGCCGCCGCGAAGACGGCCATGCTGAGCGGCTGCAGCTCGCCGGCGTTCGCCTGGAGGTAGGTGCCG
>CALKVR010000297.1 GCA_938004815.1 uncultured Polyangiaceae bacterium
CCTCTACATCGTCACGAAAGAGAGCGACCCCCGTGTCTACCGTTTCCCGACCAACTTCCACACGAGCCCGGGCACGACTCATCAGCTGGTCCACGTGACCAACGGCAACACGACCCGCGTGGTGGGGGCGGTCTCCAACCCGTCGTACGCGTCGTTCAGCGCCGACAAACAGCGCTTCATGATCGGGGGCCACAAGCGCTTCTTCGTGTACGAGGTCGCGAGCCCTGCGCTCACCGGCGATGCGCTCGTGAGGTCGGTGCTCCTCACCGCCGGCAGCCCCCAGGATTGGGATCAGGACATCGCCGACCCGGCCGAGTACCCGAAGCTCAACACCGAGGGCGGCACGTACGAGGCCTCCGGCAAGGGGATCGTGCTCGCGACCGAGAGCAAGATGGTGTTTCACTGGCCCCAGGCCAACGCCGAGACGCCCTGAGCGTGGGGGGGCGTGACGCTTAGTCGAGGCCCAGGATCTTCTTGCGCATCTTGGCGAGCTCCTCGTCGGTGATCATGCCGCTGTCTCGCAGGCGCTGCGCCTCCTGCAGCTTCGCTTCCTTGTCGTTCGCTGGCGGCGTGCCGGGGGCGGGCGGGGTCGCTGGTGCGGAGCCGGCCTCTCGCCGCTCCGCGGACTCCACGTTCTCCACCAGGCTTCGTTGCGTTCCACCGACGACGTCGTCGGTGGTCGCGACGAACGTCCGCTCCATCGAGGCCCCGCCATCACACCGGTGGCCGATAATGCCGGACCCCTCGGCCGCCGTGCTCGTTCCCTCGGCGTACCACGCAGTTGTCAGGCCGGGATCGGTCTTGTTCCTCGCATAAACACCGTGGCGCACCGTCCGACAGTTCTGGAGTACCGCGAGGCGCGTGATGTTGCGCCCCTCCAGCAGCGCGCGCCATACGACCCCGAACATGCCATGGGTGTTCGTCTCCCCGGTGTCGTGGCCCGAGAACAGGGGCTGATCAGGATTGCCGGTGTGGAGCCCGTCCTGGACGCCCGTCGCGATGAGGAGGTGCTGCCCGTCGTGGATCGCGGTGAGGGGGACTCGTTGCCACTGACAGTCGGTGCACGTCAGGTACCCGTAGAGGACGTTCTGCTCCAGCCGCTCGAACTGGAGGTAGGTGTTCCCGGACACGTACTGTCGATAGACCTTGGTCGGGAGAGTCTGCTCCTTTCCCGCGGGCATCGCTTCTCGTGCTTGGCCCAGGCGCAACCCCGAGGGGTAGAAGTCAATCCAGGAGGGGCCGCACCCGACCAGCAACGCGGAAACAATGAAGGTCGCGACAAAACGGTTCATGCTCGCCACGCTAGCCGGAGCGCGCGAGGTTCTCAAGATGGTTGGAGGGCAAAGCACACCGGGCCCAGGCCAACGCCGAGACGCCCTGACCGTCTCGGGCCACGGCGGCTATTTGATCTCGCCGCGGATCGCGGGGGGGCCGGCGCTCGACTCGGGCCACTTGAGCTCGAGTCGGGCGCTCTGCTTCTCCCAGACAAGATCGAAGGCGAGGTCGCTGCCCTTCACGTACCGCGTCACCAGCACCATCGAGCCGTTGCCCACGACGATGTAGCCCTGCTTGTCGTCGAAGCCCTTGCTGGCCGTCGCGGAGGTGATCTTGCCGGTGAGGTCGTTGGCGCGGCAGACGACCCGGAACCAGTCGCCGCTCTGCTTGGTTTGGCAGCCCCGCGCGTCCGAGCCGCGCACACCGACCTCACGGAGCTTGTCCCACTCTTCGGGCTTGGGCGCGCCCTCTAGCGCAGGCTCTTCGGGGAGAGGATCGGTCGAGAGGACGGGCTTGGCCGCGGGCGCAGCCGGCTCGGCCGGCGCTGGAGCGGGATCGGCCGGGGCGGGATCGGAGACGTCGGCGGGAGGCTCGGGCGCGGCGAGCGCCTCGAACGCGCCGACGACCTTGGGCTCGGGCTGGCCCGCGGGCCACGCAGCCGTGAAGCGGAACGAGCCGCCGGAGAAAGAATAGACGGCGGCGCCGTCGAGCCCCTCGGTGAATGGGAAGATGAGCCAAATCGTCCCGGCGCGCTCGCTCATGATGCTGAGCGGAGTTGCTTTGAAGCCCTTCTCGATGCGGATCTCGACGGGGTCACCCTTCTGGAGGAGCTGACCGGAGCAGCCGACGCGCACCCATTCGCGCACCCGGCGCGGCGTGCATCCGGGCCGATCCCAGCCCTTCACGAGGCTGAGATCCTGCTTCGCGGCGTCCCACTCCTTGAGCGTGGGCTCGGGCGACGTCGGAGGCACCTGACCGGTCGATGCGGGCGCCGCCGCCGACGCCGTGGCTGAAGCGGCGGCGGTCGCGGTCGCGGTCGCGCTCGCGGCGAGCGGTGCGCTCGCCGTCGTCGTCGCGCTCGCCGACGGAGCGGCGGTGGGATCGCCGCCGCACGCGGAGGCTGCGAGGGAGGCGAGGAGGATCAGCGTGGGTCGGACGTTCGAGATCGGGCGCACGACCCGGGAAGCTACGTGGAGACCGACCCAACCGCTATCCCCGCCTGCGCCGACACGTGCGAAAGGAGGACCTCGACGGGGTGCTTCAAGGCCAGGTCGCCGAACCGCTTGGCTTGGCTGCGACACGAATAGCCAGTGGCAAGTATGCGCGACGTATCGCCGCGCATCCAGCGAGCCCACGAGAGCTCCCACACGCCTCTCGACTCGGCCTGATGAGAGAGCTCGTGCCCGAACGCGCCGCTCATTCCGCAGCACCCGGTGGAGACGAGCTCGAGCCCGAGGCCGAGTCGCCGGAAGACGTCGACCCATTGGCGCTGGGACGCGGGCGCCAGCGTCTTCTCGGTGCAATGGCCGAAGAGCCGATAGGGCTCGCCCGCCGGCGGGGAGGCCGGTGCCGCCGGAGCGATCTTGGCGAGCCACTCTTGCAACAGCAGCACATCGAAGCCGAGATCGCGACCGAGCGTGTGGCGGTACTCGTCGCGGTAGGTGAGGCCGACAGCGGGTTCGAGCGCCACCAACGTCGCGCCGGACGCCGTGAGGCCGCGGAGCGCGGCGGCGGTGCGGCGCGCCTCTGCCTCGAACCGACGTAGAAAGCCCTTCACGTGGAGACCCTTGCCATTGGGGAGGTAGGGGGCGATGTGCACGTCGCAGCCGAGCGCAGCGAGGAGATCGCGTGTGGCCACGACGAGGTGCGGCTCGTAGAACGTCGTGAACGCGTCCTGGATCAGGATGACGGATTTGTCGCTGACGATGGTAGGGGGCTTGCTCGGATCGAGCACGCCAATCCCACGTCTGCGGAGCTCGGCCGCGAGGGACCGTCGTGGCAACGGGGGCGTGTCGCAGAGGCCCGTCACCCTGGCGAAGAGCCACTGAAAGACGCTCGATCGGAGGAACAGGTTGAAGAAGAGCGGGGCGCGCGCCATCACCGGGAGCGCGGCCTCGAGCCCGGCGACGAAATGGTCGCTCAAGGGGCGGAGGTAGCGAGAGTGGTAGCTCTGGAGAAACTCGCTCCGAAACGACGGGACGTCGACCTTGACCGGGCACTGGGTCGCGCACGCCTTGCAAGCGAGGCAGCCGGCCATCGAGCGGTAGACCTCGTGCGAGTAGTCGAAGATGCCGAGCGACTTGCCGACGCTGTTGGCGAGGCGCAGCGGCGCCGCGAGCGCGGTCGGGGCCTCGGGGCGCGCGCCCGCGTTCGACAGCTGGCGCAGCCACTCGCGCATGACCCCCGCGCGGCCCTTCGGCGTATGGATGCGGTCGCGCGTCACTTTCGACGATGGGCACATCACGTGGTCGGGGTCCCAATGAAAGCACTGGCCATTGCCGTTGCAGTCGATGGCGAGGGTGAACGTGTCTTGGGCGCCGCGCTCGATCTGCCGGTCTTGCTGCCCGCGCGTCGGCTGATCGATCGTCGCGAGGTGACGGCGCTTGCCGGTGGGGGTCGCGATCTTGCCGGGGTTCAATCGCTCGGTCGGGTCGAACAGCGTCTTGACCGCTTCGACATGGACGAAGAGCTCGCCGAAGTGGAGCGGGCTGTACTCGGAGCGAAACCCCTTGCCGTGCTCGCCCCAAATGACACCGCCGTACTTGGTGCAGAGCGCGGCGACCTGGTCCGAGATGCGACGCACGCGCGCCTCGTCGTCGGGGTCGCGCAGATCGAGCGCCGGCCGGACGTGCAGGCAGCCGACGTCGACGTGCCCGAACATGCCGTAGACGAGGCCCTCGGCGTCGAGGATGCCCCGCAGCTCGGCGACGTAGGTCGACAGCTTCTCGGGTGGGACGACGGTGTCCTCGACGAAGGGCACGGGTTTGCGCCGGCCCTTGGTGTTGCCCAAGAGGCCGACGCCCTTGGCGCGAAGCTGCCAGAGCGCGTTGCGGTCGGCGTCGTTCGCGGCCACCGTCGCCGCCATTGGCCAGCCGGGCTCACCCCGATGCGCGTCGCACGCATCGACGAGCGCGGTCATGTGTGCGTCGACTTCCTCGATCGACGCGCCCTCGAACTCGACGAGGTTGATGGCGGCGGTCTTGGGGAACGGCGCCGGGCGTTCGGGAAAGTACGCCGCGACGCTGGGAAAGATGATGTCCTCTCGCGCGAGATCCATCACGCGCTCGTCGACCGTTTCGATCGACGACGGATCGTGCGCGATCACGATCTCGGCCGACGCGAGCGCGGCCTCGAAGCTCGGGAACTCGAGCACGGCCAGGCGCCGGGCCGCGGGGACGGGGAGCACCCGGAGCCACGCGCGCGTGACGACGCCGAGCGTGCCCTCGGCCCCCGTGACGAGCCACTTCAGATCGAGCGTCTCGGTCTCGGGGTCCCAGACCCGCTCGAGGTTGTAGCCCGTGAGGAAGCGATGGAGGCGTGGCAGCTTGGCGACGAAGTCGGGCCGCACGCGCTCGGCGAGCTCGAGGACGGCCCGCGGCAACCGCTCGGCGAGCGGCGCGTCGTCGCCCCACGCCGGCAACGCGGCGACCTCGTCGCGACCGAGCGGTCGGGTCAGCAGCACCGAGCCGTCGGAGAGGACGACCTCGAGCGCCGCGACGTGCTGCGACGTCTTGCCGTAGACGCGCGAGCCCTGACCGCTCGCGTCGGTGGAGATCATCCCGCCGAGCGTCGCGCGCGAGCTCGGCGAGAGGTTCGGCGCAAAGAAGAGGCCGTCGGGCGCCAAGTGTGCGTTCAGCTGATCGAGCACGACGCCCGGCTCGACCTCCACGCGGTCGCCGTCGCGACCGATGATTCGGGTCATGTGCCGGCCCACGTCGACGACGAGCCCCGACGTGAGCGATTGGCCGTTCGTGCCGGTGCCGCCGCCGCGCGCGGTCAGGGTGAGGCGCGCGAACGCCGGCTCAGCCGCCGTCTGGAGCAGGAGCACGACGTCATCGCGTGTACGCGGGTAGACGATCGCCTGCGGAAGGATCTGGTAGATCGAGTTGTCGGTCGCCCCCACGACCCGCGTCGCCAAGTCGTCGGCGAGATCGCCCGCGAAGCCGCGCCGTGACACTTCGGCGAGATACTCGCGCGTCGTGGCCGTCGCGGGCTCGAGCTCCGTCAAGCGGGGGATCAACGCCGCTTCTCTACCAGATCCCGGCCTGTCGGGCTCGCTCCCCCGCGATTGAGCGATCAGCGGGCGCTCGGGCGTGCGATCACAGGAACGAGGCGTGCAGCGAAGGCTCCTGCCCGAGCTGCCATGGCCACGACGTCTCGCGGTCCGCGGCCTCGGTCCATGTTCTCGCGGCGAGACCGAGCAGCTCGCTGCTCGGCCCCGGGCCGATGCGAGCGGCGTCGTCGCCGATCGGTGTATCGAGCAGCGCCTCGAGGTCGGTCCAGTCGCGCTTCGTGCGGGCGTACGCGCGGATGAGGCTCGAGCGCGCGGGCATGAGCTGGGGTGACAGGCGGATCGCTTCTTCGAGCAGGGGCACCGCTTCGTCCAGCTTGCCCCGCGTGCGCGCGCGCTCGCCTTGGATGGCGAGCTCGGCTGCTCTCACCCGCGATTCGGGAAGGAGCATCACGTCGTCGGTCGTCTCGAAGGTCGTGTAGTCGTCGCCCTGCGGCTTCGTGCCGAGCTGATAGCGGACGCGCACGAAGATCACGTCCGACTGCTCGTGCTCGAGCGCCTCGAGGTGGAGCGGCGGACAGGACTCCTCGAACTGGTAGGAGAGCACGCCGACTTCGGCGACGCGCAGCCACCCCGACTTCGTCTCGATCTCGATCGATCCGCATTGGGCTTCGCTCGCCACGTGCCGCACCGCGCGCTTCGTGGTGGGTCGGGTCAGCTTCTTCTGCCGAATGACGGCGGTCTCGAAGACGCCTTGGTCGAGCGCGGGCAACCGTGAGAGACCCTCGAAGTATCCGCTCGGGTCCTCGGTGGTGAGCGTCTCGCCCTCCAGGCTCACCGACGCGATCTGCGCCCCGTTCTTGTCGGTCGCGATGAACGTTCGCCACGTCATGTCGGCGTTCTCGCCCCAGCTCTCCCGGTAGCGAACCGCGTTGCCGTCGGGGTCGACGCCCAAGAGGCGCATCTCCGACGTGGAGCTCGAGGGGCAGGCCGCGGCGGCGACCGGCTGGGCCGCTACCGCAGCGAAGAGAGCGAGACCGGCCAGGATCGATGCGCGCACAGCCGCTCTACGCCGGCGGCCGGGCGCCTATTCCGAGCGGGCGGCTCAGGGGGCAGGGGGCGCCGCAGGGTGAACCGCAGCGTCCGTCGACCTAACCCACATCGAACGGCGAGCGTCATGTGGGTAGGACGACCCGCAGACACGGCTCGACGAAGAGCGGCGAGGTCGTGATCATGATCGCGATCGTCCACACGCGGCGCACCGGCCGCCTCCACCTTGCCGCGCCGAGGCGCGCCTCCACCGCGACGGCCGCGCCCTGCACGAGGAAGTACCCGAGCATGAGCGCCGCCATCGCGGGGCCGAGCGCGACGAGCACCGGGTGGGCGTGCCCGACGCCGCTCACGACGAACCCGAGGAAGACACCCAGCGCGGGGCGGCGGCGCCGCGCGAGGGGCATGAAGCAGTTCGCGCGGAGCCAGTGGCTCACCGGCCGAGCCCAGCGCGTGCCCCAGAGCTCGGCGACCGAGAGCGAGGCGAGCGGCCAGACGTGGAGCGGCGGCGTCTCGAAGCCGACCGCGCGGTGGAGCGCGCGCACCACGCGGTAGCCGCCTTCGATGGCGGCGTAGACGAATACGAGCCCCGCGCCCCACCGGATCGCGAGCGAGCTGGACGGCCATCGAGGCGCGAAGCGCTGCACGACGAGGAAGGCGGCGATCGCGACGGCTCCCCACGCGAGCCCGGCGAGCAGGCCGCCGGCGTCGAACCGAGGCCGCTGGCGTTGAAGGAGCCGCGTGTCGACGAAGCTCAGCGCGTGCGCGATCCGGCGAGGTGCGCGCCACGCCTCGCGTGATCGGACCAGATCGATCATGCGAAAGACGCAGATGAAGTTGAGCGCGAAGAGCCCACGAACGAGCGGCGTCGGGCCCGCGTACCAGGGAAGGACGAGCACGACGGTACCCGATAGCCCGAGCGCGACGAGCTTGTGCCTGGGCGCGACGACCGCTGCGAGCACGATCAGCGTCGCCGAAGCCACGAGGACGGCAAACGGAGCCACGTCGAACCATTGTCTCAGGGCGGGGCGCAGCCGCGCTAGATTGGCGGGTGATGAAACAGTGGGTCGTCGTCATGCTTGCCGTTTGGCTCGGCTGCTCGGGCGCGTCCGAGCGCGCCGGGCCCGACGGTCCCGCTGGTCCCGCTGGGCCGCCGCCCACAGCCGTCCCGTCGGCGCCGCCACCCGATTCGGCGACGACCGGCGGCTCCGCACCGGCAGACACGCGCGATCCAGACTGCGCCGATCTCGAATCACGCGCCGCGAAGACGCTGGCCGCTGCGCCGGGCACCTGTACCAAGAGCGCCGACTGCACGTGCCACCCCGGAGCGATCATCCCCGGGTGCGGCGGTGTGACCGATACCGCAACGGCGGCTGCGATCACCGCGCTCTACAACGACTATCGAACCAAGAAGTGCCTGCGCACCCACTGCGCGCCGCGCGCCTGCGACGCGGCGTGCGAGAACGGCCGGTGCGTCGAGGCGCGTCGCTGATCGGTGGCCGGGCTACTGCTTTGGAGGCTCAGCTGATCACACCTGGGTCCTTCGGGGGCTGGCCGGGCGCGGGCGGGTCCTTGATCTCCAGCGGATCGCTGCCCGGCTCGTGGGGCGGAGGCGGATCCTCGCGCGGTGGCTCTCTCGGGTCAGGATCGCCCTTGGGCGGGCCGACGGGGCGCGGGTCCTCGATCGGCGCGCGCGGGCGCGGGTCCTCGACGGGCGGCGGCGACGGCTCGTCCCGTGCCGGCGGAGGTGGCTTCTTGCGATCGGCAGCAGCGTCGTCGGTCATGGTGCCCGGTCTTGCAACCACCGCGCCGATTCGGGCCGCGTGCGCTACCGCGCACTGGACGAGCGCTACACCCCGTCGCTCGTCGCCGGTATAGTCGACCGTCGCATGCTTCCTGCGGGAATCGACGCGGCGGTTGCACCGGGCACGGTGATCGCCGGGAAATATCGCGTCGAGGCGCTCCTCGGAATGGGAGGCATGGGCGTGGTCGTCGCCGCTCGGCACCTCGAGCTCGATCAGCCCCTCGCCATCAAAGTGCTCTTGCCGAGCGTTGCCGACGACGAGGTCGCGATGACGCGGTTCGTGCGTGAGGGTCGCTCGGCGGCGCGCCTCACGTCGCCTTACGTGGCAAAGGTGTACGACACGGGCCAGCTGCCCTCTGGTGCGCCCTACCTCGTCATGGAGCTCTTGCGCGGTCGTGACCTCCGCGCACACCTCGCCGAGGCTCGCCGCGTGCCGCTCGCGCAGGCCATCGAGTGGACCGTGCAAGCTGCCCACGCCCTCGGCGAGGCACACGCGCAGAGCATCATCCACCGCGACGTCAAGCCGGCCAACCTGTTCCTCGCCGAGACGAGCGCGGGCCAGCAGATCAAGGTGCTCGACTTCGGTGTCTCGAAGCGGCTCGACTCCACCGAGGCCGACCTGACCAAGACGACCGCCGCCGTCGGGACGCCGCGCTACATGGCGCCCGAGCAGATGCGCTCGCCGCGGCTGGCGGACGCGCGAGGCGACGTCTGGTCGCTCGGCGTCGTGCTTTACGAGCTCACGACGGGGGAGCCGCCATTTCGGGGCGACTCGGTGACCGCGCTGTGTTTCGACGTGATGGAGCGCACGCCCACGCCGCCGAGCCAGTTGAGCCCCGAGCTCCCGGCCGCGTTCGACGACGTGGTCTTGCGGTGTCTCGAGAAGGACCCGAGCGACCGGTACACGAGCATGCACGCGCTCG
This sequence comes from uncultured Polyangiaceae bacterium, assembly GCA_938004815.1. GTDB lineage: Bacteria > Myxococcota_A > Polyangia > Polyangiales > Polyangiaceae > Xiheicaenibacterium. The sequence continues at coordinate 9,284 of CALKVR010000297.1, forward strand.
CGACGGCGCTCCTCTCCATCACGCCCGCGACGCGCGCCTCGGGGCTGTTCGACCCGAGCGCATGGGCAGCCGCGAGCTCGACCCTCGGCGCGACGCCGGTGTCGGTTCCGTCGGATCTGCACCTGGCGGCCGCGACGCGGCGCGACCCCGAGACCGAGCCGCTGACCAGGCCGCCGGTGTCCGAGCAGCCGCATCAGGAGACGATGCGCGCGTGGGATACCACAGCGGTGCCGCGCACCGCCGGCCGGCGCGGTGCGCGGCTCCCGCTCGTGCTGCTCGGCGTGGGTATCGGCGTGGGCGCGGCCACCCTCGCCGGGATGCTCGTCGGCGACCGGGACGCGACGCCGACCGGCACCATCGGCTCGATCGTCATCACGCCGCCTACGGCCTCGGCGCCGTCGAGCCCGGTGGTGGCGGCGGCCGACCCCCCGCCGGTCGCGAGCGTGTCGGCGAGCGCGCCGGCGGTGGCACCATCCTCGCATGAGCCACCGGTGACGGCTGCACCGCCGAAGGTCGTTCGACCGAACTGCACGCCGCCCTACACGATCGACGAGAGAGGCCACCGGCATGCCAAGCCCCAATGCCTACGCTGATGTCTGGGCAGGGAGGCGCACGGCCGGTCTGATCGCGGTGGCCGTCGTGGCCATCTCGCCCGTTCGCGCGCTGGCCGACACCAAGCAAGAGTGCAGCGACTCGTACTACCGGACGCAGGTGCTCCGCGACGCCGGCGAGCTCCAGGATGGCATCAAAGAGGCTCGAGTTTGCGCGCGCGACGCGTGCCCCCAGTTCATCCGCGACGACTGCTCGAAGTGGATGGCAGACCTCGAGGCCCGGGTCTCGACGATCATCGTCGCGGCCGTCGATGCCTCGGGCCGTCCCGTGTCCGACGCGATCGTATCGCTCGACGGCGTGCCGTGGCTGGACCGGCTCGGTCGGGATGCGCAGGTCATCTCGAAGGGCCCCCACACGCTCGAGATCACGGTGCAGAGCGCGCCGCCGCAGAAAAAAGCGATCGTCGTGCGCGAAGGCGAGAAGAACCGAACGATCACGATCGCGATCGCCGGCGCGGAAGCAACCGACGAGCCATGGGAGGGCCACGCCTATGGACCGTGGATCGTCGGCGGCATCGGCGTTGCAACGCTCGTCGCGGGCGCCGTGACGGGCGGCCTCGTGCTGGATGCTTACGCGGTGACCGAGGACCAATGCGACGACGCGACGCGCACGTGCACGCCCGACGGGGTCGAGGCTCAGGATCGGGGCAGGCTGCTCGGCCCGGTGACGACGACGCTCCTCGTGGCGGGTGGGGCGCTCGCCGCGGGCGGCATCATCTGGCTGATCGCGGCGCCGAGAGCGCCGTCGCCGTCCCGAACCGCGCTCTTCGCGGCGCCCGCAATATCCACGGAGAGCGCGGGGGTCGTGTTGGGGGGGCGGTGGTGAGCCGGCCCCTGCCCCCGTCGGCGGCTCCGCCGCTCGTAGCGGCTCTCCTCGTGCTCGGCGCCGCTGGCACGTCGTGCGCGCTGTCGTTCCCCGACTACGACGTGGCGGTCGAGGGCTCGAGCAGCTCGAGCAGCAGCTCGAGCGGCGTGGGGGGCGGCGGAGGCGGAGCGCCGCTGCTCGCCCCGAATGGCTCGGTTTGCGAGGGCGACGGCGAGTGCGAGAGCGGAAATTGTCTGGCCAACAACACGGAGCCAGGGCGGGTTTGTTGCGCGGTCGCCTGCGACATCATGGGTGCGGATACGTGCGGGACGAACGGCAAGTGCGACGCGTCGGGCGCCGACTGCGCTCTCCATCCGGCCGGCATCGCGTGCGGTGCGCCCACCTGTGACGGGGGTGAGGTCACGACGCGTCATTGTTACGGCGGCGCGTGCGAAGCCGGAGAGCCCGAGCCCTGCGCAGGCGGGTTGCTCTGCGCGGGCGACGGCGAGAGCTGCGCGATGACGTGCACGGACGCGGCCGACTGCGCCAACCCGTCAGGTGAGACGGTCGGCGCCGACTGCGTCTCGGGTGTCTGCGCCGACCGGCCCGTCGGGGCAGCGTGCGAATCCGACGACGAGTGCGAGAGCGGATCGTGCGCGGGCCGCTGCTGCGCCGGGCCATGCGACACGAGCGACGCGACGTGCGGAGCGACCGCTTGCGACAGCGAGGGAGCGTGCGTCTACCCATCCACGGACACCCCGTGCGGGGCCGAAACCAATTGCACGGGCGGCGAGCTCGAGAGCCAGTACTGCGACGGCGACGGCGCCTGCGGTCGCGAGCGGGTGCTTCTTTGCCGGGGCCACCTCGGCTGTGCGACCGACTCGACGTGTCACGAGAGCTGCGGCTCGAACGACGCGACGGGCGACGCCCTGTGCCCGGCCGGCTACTGGTGTGATGGATCTACCTGCCACCAGGGCGGGTTCGACGAAACCACCGCGTGCTACCGCGGCGGGCAGTGCCTCTCGAAGGTGTGCGGCGCCAATGGCACATGCACCGACGTGGGGTGCGACTTCGACGGCGATCTCCACGAACGGGGCGCGTGCGGCGGTCTCGACTGCGACGACAACGACGCGCGCGTACATCCCGAGCAGACCGAGTTCTTCGCGACGCCGCGATCGATCGGAGGCTTCGACTTCGATTGCAGCGGCGCGGCCGAGCACAAGACCCCCACCTCGTGCGCGTGCTCCGGCCACGCGCTGCTCGTCCCCACCGGCGAGGTCGGCTGCGGCGTGAACGGACAGCTCCGCTCGTGCTGGTGGGCCGGCCTCTGCGGGCACACCGACACGAGCTTCAGCGCGACCCAGCTCTGCCGCTGACGGGCGCGAGCTTCAGTCGCCCCAGTCGTCGTTCTGGATGGAATTGGTCGCAGGGTCCCACCACCAGTGCTTGGCGCGACCGGTAGAGGAGAGAGCCCAGACGTGCTGCTGCGCTCCGACGAGCGCGGCCGTGGGGTCCTGAGCGATCCCGGCTCCCCATGTGTCGTGCTTGATGCCGCCCCCGCCCGGCGACCACCACCAGTGCTCGACCGTGCCGCCTGCCGTGAGCAGCACGCTCGGTCGGCCCACCACCCCCGTGCCCCAGACGTCGTGCTGCACGCCGTTCGTCTCGGGGCCCCACCACCAGTGTCGAAGCTTGCCGGCACCGTCGACGGCCCAAACCGCCTGGAACTCTCCGATGGCCAAGGCTGCAGGATCGCCGACGAGCCCGCTGCCCCAGGTGTCGTGGCTGATGCCGGCGCCGCCAGGTGCCCACCAGAAGTGCTCGAGGGTGCCGGCGGTGCCGCGCACGAACGCGTGCTGCTCGCCCGTCTTGGTGACGAACACGGTCGGTCGGCCGACGACGCCGGCGCCCCACTTGTCATGCTGCACGCCGTTCGTCTTGGGGCCCCACCACCAGTGCCGGAGGTCGCCGCTCTGATCGACCGCCCACACCGCTTGGTAGTCGCCGATCACGATCGCGGCCGGATCCCCGGCCAGGTTCGCGTTCGGGGCCCAGTTGTCGAAGCCGCCGCCATTGACCGGATCCCAGAACC
>CALKVR010000298.1 GCA_938004815.1 uncultured Polyangiaceae bacterium
GTGCGGAACCCCGCCTTCTTGTACTCGCCGGCGTTCGTCGCGACGGCGAGGATGCGGTTCGTCATGCTCATGGGTTGCCTCCTGCCCGCTCGGAACTGCAACATCTGCGCCGGCGGAGAACCGCGGGTTCTAACATCAACCCCCGGCGCCTCGACGCACGTACCATCGCAGGGTGCCCACGGGAGCCAAGCGACGAACGCCGGCCCGAGAAGGAGCGCCGGCGTCGCTCGCGCATCGCTTGCCGAACCCGCCGACAACGTTCGTCGGGCGCGAACCCGAGCTCGCCTTCGTTCGCGAGGCGACCGCTCGTGGCCGGGTGGTGCTCGTCTCCGGACCGGGGGGCATCGGCAAGACCGCGCTCGTGCGGCAGGTGCTCTTCTCGATGGGTCGCGACGCGGTCGAGCGGGCCATCGCGCTGTCGGTCGGCCCCAGCGACGCCTCGGCCGAGGAGCTGGTGATCGAGCTGCTCGGCGCGCTCGCTCGCGCGACCGGTCGGCGCGCGCCACGCGGGATTCTGAGCTCGGAGTCGGAGCTGTTCGCGACGTGCGTCGACCTCGCGGATCGCGCTGGGGCGCTGGTGGTGATCGACGACGCGCACCACACCACCGCGCCGCTCTTCGCCGAGCTACTGTCGAGCGTGGCCGGGTACGCTCGAAGTAGCCGCTTCTTGGTCACGAGCCGCTCCGAGCTGATCGTCGATGGAGCCGAGGGCCAAACGATCACGGTGGGACCGATGAGCGACGGAGAGCTCGCCATGTTGGCCCAGGTCTGGTCGCGAGGGCTGAGCGAACGCGCCGCCCGGGCCGCGGCCGCCGACGCCGAGGGCTCCCCGTTCTGGCTGCGGCAGCGGCTCGCGGCGGGTCGGGGTGCGAGCGCTTCGCTGCGTCGAACGATCCTCGATGGGCTCGATCCTGCGGCCACGGCGTGGACCCGGTCGTTGGCGTGGATCGAGGCCCCCGTACCCGTCCGCGCGCTCGACGATTTTGCGCCTGGGCGCCCCCCGCTGGCGTCGATCGCGGGGGCGCTCGAGCGGCGCGGTCTCTTGGAGCGCACGTCGGACGGAGTGCGGCTGGCGGCAGTCGCACGCAGCGTGCTCCGCGAGGGCGACGCCCTCGATGATGAGCGTGCTCTGCTGGCGGCGGCGTTGATGCGCTCAGCCGCGCCGGCCGCGACCGTCGAGGCGTTGCGGCTCCAGCTGGCGCTCGGCCTCGGCCGCGAAGCAGAGACCGTGACCGACGAGCGGCTCGGGCTCGTCCTCGCGGCCGGTCTCGCGCCCCGTCTCTGGCAGGTGCTGGAGCGGACCTCGCGGCCCCGGTTCGCGCGCATCAAGCTCCGGACCGCGGTCGAGCTGGGCGGTGGTCGCGCCCTCGCGTGGGCGCTCGGGTCGGAGATGCCCTCCGAACCGGTCGACCGGCTCGCGTGGATACGTGTGCGCGGGTATGCCGGGCGCTTGGCCGAAGCGTCGCGTGAAGCCGACGCCCTCGTCGAGGCGCTGGCGGGCGTCGGCGACGAGGTCGCCTTCGAGGCCTGGTACTTTTCGATTCGGTGCCTGGTGACGCTCGGTCTCTCGGGCCCGGCGCTCGCACGATGTGCCCGTGACGATCTCGCCACCACCGATGATCGGTGCGCCCTCATCGATGGTTGGCGCGCGCGGGCGCTCGTCCTCGCCGGAGCGGACCGGGCCGCCCTCGAGCTCGTCGAGCGGCTCGAAACGAACATCGCAGTCTGCGCGGATGCGGTGCGGCAGGACGTACAGATTCAGCGCGCCATCGTCCTGCTCGAGCTCGGGCGAGTCGCTGCCGCTCACGCGGCCTTCGACGAGGTCGCGAGCGGGTACGATCAGAGCAGCGAGCTCCGCGGTGCCCAGCGTCGCCTGGTACGCGAGACCACGATCGCAGTCGAGATGGGCAATCTGTCGGCGGCAGAGCGCACCGTCGCGACGCTCGACGCCGCCGCCGTCGACAGCGCGGAGCTCTCTCTGCTTTTGGCGCGGATTCGGTTGCGGATCGCGGTCGCGCGAGGCGATGGGCCTCGCGCCGCGGCCGCCCTCCGAGACTTGGATCGAAACGCCGGCGTTCTCGACAGCGCGTACTGGCAAGCGTGGATCCCCGGCGCCAAGTACGCCTGGGCGCTCCTCGTCGCCGAGCCGGCCGATGCGGGCTCGCCCGCCGATGCTCCGCTCGTCCCGCTCGCACGCGCCCTTGCCGCCCTGCACGAGGTAGTGTCGACGGGGCGAACGACCAAGCTCGACGACACGCTGCCGACCGAGCGTATCGACGCCGCGGTGGTCAGCCGCATGGCCGCCTCCCGCGCCGCCCTCCTCGCCAACGAACCGGCCCTGGCCCGCGACGAAGCGTTCGCGGCGATCTCGCTCGCGGAGGCGCACGGGCTCGCGCTGTGGGGAGCCGAGGCGCGGCTAGCCCTCGCGGACGCGCTGCTCGTGATGGGTCCGTCGAGCGTCTCGGAGGTGGCTGACTGGCTCGGTGCGTTCGCCGAGAGATCCGGCTCGCTGCGGTTCGCGAACGAAGCGGCGTTCTACCGCGCCTGCTCGCGCGAGCCGGAGCTGGGGCCGTTCGACTCGCTCGCGCGCAGCGAGGCGGGGGCGGTCGCGGCCACCCGGCGGAGCCGTGCTTTGCTCGGGTTCGGCAGCAAGCTCGACCGCGTGGACCGCGCCGTGACCGACCAGCTCGCCGGTCGCATCGGCATGCAGCACGTGCGCGAGGGCGCGAGCTACCGCGCGGGGCTCCTCCTCGACACGCGTCGCGGGCGGGCGCGCCTTCCAGACGGGGCCGAGATCGATCTCGGCGGCAAGCCGCTCTCGATGAGGCTCCTGCTCACGCTCTTCGAGCGAGGGGGTGCGGCGTCGAAGGCCGACCTGGTCAAGGCCGCGTGGTCGCTCGCCGACTACCACCCGTTTCGCGACGACAAGCGGCTCCAGGTCGCGATGGGCCGCCTGCGGAGCGTGCTCCGCGACGATCAAGCGGAGCCGCGCCTCATCGTTACGACCGCAGACGGCTATCGATTCGCGTCCGCGCTCCCGGTTCACCGCATCTGAGCGTCGTTACCGGGTGTTACCAGGTGTGACCGAAGCTCTGCGTAAGCTCGGTCGGCGACGATGCTTCGCCCTCGTTCAGAGCTCGCCGGGTCGTTTTTGGCGTGTAGCGTCGCCGGGTGCGCGTTGATCTACGATACCGGAGAGCTACGCGGCGGGAACACGGGCGGCGGGGGTGAGGGGCAGGCGAGCGCGTCGTCGACCTCCGCCGGCCCCAACGGCGGGGGCGGCGCGGGCGCCTGCGGATGCGAACGGGCTCCGGAGATTGTGTGGGTCGTGGAAGCGGTCGATGCGCTCCCTACCGGCGCGGCCCTCGATTGTCCCGCTGGCAGCAGCACGCTCGCGAGCGGCGCGCTCCCGGGCAGCGTGTTCGACGAGACGAGCACTTGCAGCGGTGTCTGCAC
>CALKVR010000299.1 GCA_938004815.1 uncultured Polyangiaceae bacterium
ACCGTAGGTCGTGTAGAGGTCGGCCGCGACGTCGGCGCGCAGCTCGCGCGAGCCCTGGGCGCGGAGCTCGGTGAACCGCTCGTCGAGGAGCTTGAGCCCGCGGCGGAGCGTGATGCGGAACCGCACCTCTTCGTCCTCGGTCACGCGCGCGATGAGCTCGCGCCGCTCGCGCAGCTCGGGGTAGGTGTCGCCCATCAGGTCGACGACCTTGAGCGCGACCTCGTGCAAGAAAGGCTGCTCGATGCCGAGGCGCTCGCCGTGGCGGACCGCACGGCGCATGACGCGCCGGAGGATGTACTCGCGGTGGCCCTTGTCGGGCATGATGCCCTCGGCGATCAGGAACGCGGTGGTGCGCGCGTGGTCGGCGACCACGCGCATCGAGACGTCGTCGTCCGACGTCGAGCCGCGATACGCTTTCTTCGACACGCGCGCTGCCTCGTCGACGAGGGCCCGCAAGAGATCGGTGTCGTAGTTCGACGTGACCCCCTGGACCGCGCACGCGACGCGCTCGAGGCCCATGCCGGTGTCGATGCCGGTCGCAGGGAGCGGGGCGAGCGGCCCGCCCTTTTCTGCGCGGTCGAACTGCATGAAGACGTTGTTCCAAATCTCGGTCCAGCCGAGCCCATCGATGCGCGGCTCCTCGCCGAAGCGACCGACGTCGGGGTCGTCGCCGTGGAAATAGTGGATCTCGGAGCAGGGGCCGCACGGGCCGGTGTCGCCCATCGACCAGAAGTTGTCCTCTTTGCCGAGGCGCAGGATGCGGTCGTCCCCGAAGCCCGTCACCTTGCGCCAGATCTCGGCCGCCTCGTCGTCGGCGGGCAGCCCCTCTTCGCCCTTGAAGACGGTCACGACCAGGCGGTCCTGAGGCAGCGAGAGCACCCGCGTCAGGTAGTCCCAGGCGTAGGCGATCGCGTCCTCTTTGAAATAGTCGCCGAAGCTGAAGTTACCGAGCATCTCGAAGAACGTGTGGTGCCGCGCGGTGACGCCCACGTTCTCGAGGTCGTTGTGCTTGCCGCTGATCCGGATGCACTTTTGGCTGGAGGCGGCGCGGTTGTACGCGCGCTTGTCTTTGCCGGTAAATACGTCCTTGAACTGGACCATCCCGGCGTTGACGAACATCAGCGTCGGATCGTTCTGCGGGACGAGCGGCGCGCTGGGCACCTCGGCGTGGCCGCGCTCGACGAAGAAGTCGAGGAAGCTGCGGCGGATCGCTCTGGCGTGCTTGTCTTCGAGCATGACCATGCTCCATTAGCACGGCCGAGGCGTATCTCCCCCTCCGCTGGGCTACTTGGCCGCTTCTTCGAGGGCCTTGGGCGCGCCCGAGAGGGCGCTCTGGACGGCGGCCGTCACCGCCTCGGTCTGGAGCTGGTTCAGCTCCTTGTCGCCCTTGACGGCGCGGGCGTCGAGCAGCGCTTTGGCGTTCCCCTTCACGCTCGCCTTGAGCGACTGCTCGGGAATCTTGCGGACCACGAACTCGACGCGGGCGTTGAACCCGACGTCGTTGCCGGCCTTTTCTTTTTGGAGCTGCACGAGCCGGCCATCGAGCGCGATGGTGGGCAGCTTCATCGACTTTGCCTTTTCGACCGCTTCGGCGTCGCTCGCGGCCACCTGCACGCCCGGGATCTTGGCGAGCTCGCTCTTGGCGATCGTCTGGAAGTGGCTCGACACCTTGCTGTTGCCGCTCTTGTTCTCGAGCTTGCCGAGCGCGACGACGAACTTGGTCTTGCCCCTCAGGTTCGTGATGGCGCGGTCGATCGCGCCCCGCACCGACGCCTCTTTTTCGGCGCCGCGGGCCTTCTCGAGCGCGGGGATCGCGCTCTTGTCGCCGATGGCCCCGAGCGCGCTCGCGGCCGCCGCGCGCACGGCGGCGCTCTCGTCGCCGAGGGCCTTGGAGATGACGGCGATGCTGCCGACGTCCTTCTTCTTGCCGAGGGCGAGAGCGGCCGCGACGCGGACGCGGAAGTCACTCGCGGTCGCCAGCTCTTTTCTCAGCGTCGCGACGTCTTGGGCCGCGAACAGCGGGGTCGCGATCGCGATCACGCAGGCGAGCAGGACGAGCTGGGCGAGCCGGCGCAGACCGGGCCACCGGGTCGATCGAGCAGGGCCTGTCGAACGATGAAACCGCATGCGGGTGGACCACTGGCGATCCAGGCAGTGTGGCGCCTGGACGGCTCGACGATTGTCCAGGGGATCGGCTCGATCGCCAACGAGCAAAAGGGGTGGATCATCAAATAGGTGCGAGGCACGAGCACCTACGAGCAGAACCTGGATGCGTTCAGGCGACGGGCACGGCGCGAGACCTTCAGGGCTTGAAGCACAGCACCTTGGGCTGGCTCGGCACGAGGCGGACCCCAGGACAGTTCGTGTTGTTCTGCAGGTTGAAGGTTGTCATGCGCGTGAGCGGCGCGCCGCCGACGATGGTCGTGAACGACCCGATGATGTGCCGCGACGGCCCCATGACCATGCCCGACGCCACGCCCAGCATGACGCCCGGCTGGTCACCTAGCGTGACGATCGGCGGGTCCATCAGGTTGTGCGACGGTGCGCACGCCATGAAGATGTTCGGCACGAAGGGGACCGTGACCGGCCCGAGGCCGACGTTCGGGTACGGGATCGGCGC
>CALKVR010000300.1 GCA_938004815.1 uncultured Polyangiaceae bacterium
TCGCAGCCGCCTCCGCCCGCGAGCGCCGGGGCCTTCTCCGCGCCGGTGCCGGTGCTACCCGCGCCTTTGCCGGTGCCGGCTCCCCCGCTGCCGATGCCGCCGCAACCAGCACCGCGACCAGCGCCGCAACCTGCGGTCGCGCCGCCCGCCCCCGTGCCCATGCACGGCAGCGCCGCCGCGCTCGGTGGCCTCGTGAGCGCCTCCAACGCGGCGGCCGATCCCCGGCTCTCTGGTCAAGCCGGCGCGTCGCGGCGTGTCATCGAGGGCGATGTCCTGCAGGTCGTTTGGTACCTGCCCGACATCCTGCCGCGGCTGCGCCGCAAGCCCGAGTGGAAACGCCTGCTCGACAAGATCGATCTCGTCAAATTCGACCCCGACCTCGACCACCCCGATCTGGCCGGCGATCCGGCCGCGCTCGAAGAGCAGCGCGAGGTCTTCGCCATCCTCTCCAAGGCCGCGTCCGGAGGCCAAGACGCGGTCGACGGTGCCCTCCTCGAGGCCCTTCGCGCCGACGGGCGGTTCGCGCCCCAGCTCCTGCTCCTCGCGGGAGAGCTCCGCTTCGACTTCGACGAGAACGAGACCCTGAAGGCGACCGTCACGTCGGCGCGGCCCTTCACCGACAATGACGAGCCGCTGAACAAGGCGGTCGAAAGCGCGTCGCAGTTTCTCAAAGCCGAAATGGTCGCGTCGCCCGACGTCGTGACCGCCATGACGGCCAAGGTGAGGGAGGCCTTCGCCAACGCGAGCCGCCCGGTGGCGGCGTCGTTCCTGGACGAGCAGACCGAGCGTGTCTTGCTCGAGAAACGCGCCCTGCAGAAGCGCGAGGTGTTCGGGGCGCCTCAGGCGCGCGGCGCGTTCCATTTCGCCGGGGGCGGGTCGGGCATCCCCACCTATCTCCCGTGGCCGGTCGCGCAGAAGCTGCCGCTCTTTCGCCGGCTTCGCGTCCGCGCCCTCTGCGAGGCGCATTTCCAGGCCGACCAATACGAGGCGCACACCGCCGCCCTGAAGGTCGTCGCCCTCGCCCGCGTCGTCCGCTGACGCGCTCGCGCGCCGGATCAGCGGACGATGCGGAGCTTGCCCCCGATGCGGGCGAGGAGCAGCGAGTAGGGGATCTCCATGTCGCCCATCGGGTTGTCGTCCTGGTCGGTGACGGCCTGGAGCATGCGGACGGGGTGGCTCCAGTCCCGGTTGAGCGGCTGCAAGATGCGATCGTCCGCGACGAGCCGAAAGTCGAACTGGGCGGGGTCGATAGGCAGGACCCGTTCGGGCTCGCGCTCGTAGATCGCGAGCCACCGCTCGAGCTGGGCGATGTCCTCGGCGTCGCTCGTCGCGCCGAACGCCTCACCGACCTCGCGGAACCTGATCTCGGCGAGCGCGAGGAGCTCGTTCGCTTTTCCGCGGACGATCGTGGACCTTACGTGATCGCAGATCACGCGAGCCTCCTCGAGCGTGGGCTCGTCGAGCACGAGCGCTGGCGCCGATTGCCAGGACCACGGGCCTCCGAAGCCCGCCCCCGCGTCGAACGTCAGCGAGACGATGCGAGGCGCCTCGTCGGACTCGTCTTTGTCGCCCAGCCACTCGCGGTACGCGACGATGTTGGCGGGGATCGGCAGCGCGAAGACAGGCCCGTTGCTGGGGAACCTGAGGACACGAATAACGGCCTTGGCCTCCTTGTTGGCGCGCTTCTCCCGGGGGCGCGTGCTCGCGCTCGGGCTCCCCGCGATGTCGAGGAGGAGGTCGACCCGGTTCATGCCGGCGATCACGAGGCCGTTGACGGGGATCGTCTGGTCGGTGGCGCCGAGCTCCTCGGGAACCGTGAAGACGGGCACCCCGTTGACACGCACCTCGCCGGTCACGTTCTGGAGGTAGAACTGGACGAAGAGCTTGTCGTGCACGGCCGCACCGTATCAGGTTGATGCTCGGTCACACGATCTTGCCGGTGCACTCCCACCAGAGCTTCTGCTCCACCAAGACGTGGACTTTGCCGTCACGCTGGCCCGTCCGCGAGTTCTCGGCGAGGAAGTACCACTGGATGGGCATGCTCCAGATCTTGACCGTCGCGTCGAGCTCGAACCCCTTCTCACCGAACTTCGACTTGAACCCGCCCTCGGCGGCGAGGCCGGCCTCGATGCCGATCTCGCGCTTGGTCGTGTAGATCCAGCTCTCGACGGCCGCGACCGCGAAGAGCCGACCGGACAGCTTGCCCTGCACGATGGCGTTGATCGTCGCGTCCTCGCCGCGCTGGAGCTCGGTCTCGAAGCCTTTGACCTCGATCGCGCCCGCGATCTGCCCGACCACACGGGCTTCGGCGCGGCCGACGATCGAGAAATCGATCAAGATGCCGAAGCTCGCCTCGACTTTGCCGGCGACCAGGGTGAAGCCCGCCGACAGCTTGCCCTTCCAGCCGATCGGGATGTACCGGTTCTCGGCCGCCTGCAGCACCTTCGAGTGTGCCTTGAAGTTCGAGCCCTGCGCGTTGGCGATGCTCGCCTCGAACACCCCTTCGAGGAAGCTGTACTCGGCCGCGAGCTTGAAGCCGCATTGCGGAAACTTCCGCATGAAGTCGAGGATGCCCGACATGAGGTCGGCCGCTTTCCACGCCCGGTACATCGCCTGGACCGTCATCGCGATGCCGAAACGGAAACCGTCGATCGCGCCGCCTACGCCGCGACCGACCCCCGCGAGGCTGTTCAGATCACCGAAGCCGACGCCCATCTTCATCGATGCGGCGGTGAGCTGCGCGCCGGTAGATGCGTAGTGCGCCCCGGCCTTCGCGGTGCTCGCTATCGCGCCGCCCGCCTGTTTGACCGCCGCGACCTGCTTCTGGTCCTTCTCGTCGTAGTAGAGATCCTGGCGCTTGCCGTCCTTGTTCAGGACCATGTCCTTCAGCTCGGTGACGTTGATCTCGACGTCGTTGAGCTTGAAAAACACAGAGAACTCGGTCGGCTTCGTCGTGCTACCGGCCGCGGTCGTCGTCGTCGTCGGGCTCATCGGGTTCCACACCGAGCCCTTCTTCGCCAGCGTGTCGGCCTCGGAGAGCACCGTGCCGCCCGGGATCGTCCGGCGCTCGTCGTACTCGCGCTTCTTGAACGGCGGGATCTTGATGCCGACGGCGAAAGACGTCTCGCGGTAGATGCGGACGAGCGCGTTCAGCTGAGCGGGGTCGACGGTCGTATTGGTCTTCTTGCCGCACGAGTGCAGCGTCACGTCCAAGTCGAGCGGCTTGAACGCCTCGATCCCCATGCAGAGCAGCTTGATGATCGACACGATCGGGTTGGCGACGGCGCGCGAGTCGAGCCCGATCGTCGGTGCCATGATGTCGACCAGCTCGATCTTGGCGGTGTTCTTGGGCCAGGCGGCCGACTGGAGCTTGTAGTTGGTGGCGTCGTAGCCGATGGCGGGCGGGCTCGAGCGGATGAACTGGACGCCGGTGTTCTTGTTCGGCTGCAGGGTCACGTAGTTGTGCTTGCACTCCGGGCAGGTGCCCTCGGTCGCCGCCTCGATCCTGAGGTCGACCGTGCTGACCAGGCGAGGGTTGCCGGCCTTGAAGGCGGCGTCGGTGTCCGCGTAGAACCCGGCGACCGTCTCGAGCACGAGGTCGTAGCGCTGCAGCAGCTCGAACGCCTCACGGTCCCAGGCCTTTTGCAGGCTGGCCTTGGTCAGCTGCCACTGCGCGCCGGGCGCCTTGCCCATGGCGTCCTTTTGGGCGGCCGTCGGCCCCTGCGGCCCGCTCACGCCCTTGAGAGAGCGCTGCTGGATCGCTTGCTGCGTCGCCGCCCTCGACTGGTCATACGCGTCTCGCGTCGCCTGTCGCGCCGCCGACAGGCCGTCGCCGACCTCTCTCTGGAAGCGCTCCTTCGCCACCAGATCCTCTGCCGGAGCCTTGATGCGGTTGTTGTCGAGGGTCGCCAGGAGAAATTTCTGCTTCTCGGAATAGGGCTCGGGCGGGGGCGGCTTGTTGGCGTCCTTGCTCGCCACCATCTTGCCCGCAACCATCGCGTTGCTCTCTTCGGGGGCGCCGTCGCGCTTCTTCGGGTGGACGGTGACCTTGAGCGATTTGACGTGGCAGGTCTTCTGCGTCTGCGCCGGACAGGTCGTCTTGTTGCCGTCGACGGTCGCGTTGTTCGATGTCGGAGGGCTCATGCGGTCAACTCCGGTTGGGTGATGTCGATTCGAGCGACTCGCGCGGCTACGCCTGCGGCCTCCTGCGTGCGGCCGACCTCGACGAGCCGCCGCGCCTTGCCGATGGCGACGTAGCTCCTGTCGGCCAGCACCTCACGAAACCAGTCGAGCCTCTGGTCGGCGTCGTCGCCGAAGAGCAACAGGAGGAGGACGAGCTGCGTCGTCTCGAGCTCGATCGCGAACCCATGGCTGGCGGCCTTGTCGACCAGCGCGCCGACACGCGCGGTCGGGTCGGGGGTCGCGGGGAGCAGGTCGGGGTAGTCGGTGCGGATGAAGTCGACGAGCCGCCGCACGTAGGCCTGCCGGCCCTTTCGACGGAAGTGATCCATCTGCTCCTTACGAATTCGGAACATGGTCCTCCTCGGCGCTCTCGGCTTTGTCGGGCTGGGCTTCGTCGTTGGCGGCCTCGGGGAGCGCTCCGCCGGCCACGTCGACCACCTCGCCGTCGGCACCCTCGTAGATGACGCGCGTGAATGGCGCGAGGATCTCGCCGTACTGGCGGCGCGTCGCGACCCCGAGGAACTCTCGGAGGACGCGCGGATCGTAGTAACGAAAATAGAGGCGCTCGAGCGACTCTTCGTCTTGGACGATGAGGTAGCGGCGGAAGTGCCGCCGGACTTCGCGGAGCGGCGCCTCGGACCGGTAGAACGTGCCCCAGGCCCGGCCCCAGCCGCCGATGAGCAGGCGCGACAAGAGCGACGAGCCGGGCGCGAAGCGCACGAGATAGGGCGCCACCGGGTCGAGTGCGCGCCCCGGTGTGCCCTCGTACAGGTTCTGGTGATCGTCGACCGACTCCTGCAAGAGCCGGAGGATGCGGTCGTCGCGGGCAGCGTCGACTACGGCGTAGAGGTCGCCGCCAGGGCCGGAGACCGGGCCGATCTGCTTTTGGACCGAGGCCGCCAGCTTGACCCGGGCCTCGGTCGGCGGCTCGTCGGTGGGCGGCGTCGACTCTTCGATGAAGAGCTGGAACGTCGTGGTCCCGGCCACCACGAACCCACCGTGGCCGATGCGCTCGCGCGGGACCATCGCGCCGTTGATGAGGGTGCCGCCGTGGCTCTCGAGGTCGCGGACGACCGCGCTCGCGCCCGCGAACCAGATCTGGAAGTGGAGCGCGCTCATCTCCGGGTCCTCGACGACGACGTCGGCCCGATCCGTACGCCCGAGCGTGAGGGCCTGGCCCGGGTCGATCACGATCTTGCGGAACGCGTGCTTGCCCCAAAGTATCTGCAAGATTCCTCGGCGCTCGGGCGGCTTCGGGCCTTGCATGGCGAGCATCACGCGCCCCACTTCCGAAGCTGGAAGCGGCGACGATCGGCGGCGTTGTGGACGTTGGCGGCGAAGAGACCGAGGTCGAAGTCCTCATCCTCGGCGAGCGAGCCGTCGAGGTCGGCGGGCGGGTTCACCGGGTTCGGGTACTGGTGGCTGAGGATCTCGCGGCCATCGCGTTCGACCGTCAAGCGGCGGAGGCCCTCGCCGGCGATCGCGACCTTGACGTCGCCCAAGCGCGCGACCTCGGGCCCGACGCGCAAGAAGAGATCTCCGCCGTGCGCGTAGAGGCAGGCCATCTCGCGCCCGAGCTTCATGAACGCGCCCGTCAGCCGCTTGCGCTCCGCGCCGGGCGGCGCCGGGCCGAGCTCGCCGGTCTCGGTGTCGAGCTCGGCGAACGCGCCCATCTTCAAGAAGCTCTCGACCAAGAGCCGCATCAAAGACCCCCGGCCGCGCCCGTGACCGCCGACGCGATCTGCTCTTTGAGCTTGTCGATGAGAGGCTTGAAGAACTGGCTCGTCTTTTCGTCCATGAGCCCCTCGAGGACTTTGTCGACGGCGCCCTGGCTCATCTCGCCGAGCTTCTCGGGTAGGTTGCCCTCGGCGACGGCGGTGATGACCGTCTTCAGGTGCTCGTTCTCGATGCCGTCGGTGATCGCGCCGAGCGCGAGCGACTTTGCCTGCTCCATGTCGCCGTTGGCAGCGGCGGCGAGCACGCTGCGTACTTGCTCGTTCGGCACGAGCTTCGCCGCCACGCCGTCGATGGCGAGCTTCTTCGCTTCGGCGAGGTTGCCCTTGGCGGCCGCGGTGACGACGCCGCGGATCTGCTCGTTCTCGAACAACTTGCCCGCCACGTGGTCGATCAGCTTCTCCTTCGCGCCGAGAAGGCCCTCTTTCAACCTGCCGTCGGCGGCTGCGACGACGAGCTCGCGGACGTGCTCGTTCTCGATCAGCTTGCCGGCGACCCGATCGATGAGCTCGGGCTCGAGCTCGGCGAGCTTCTCTTTCAAGTCGCCGCTCGCGGCGGCGTCGATGATCTCGCGAGCCGTCTTGCCCTTCTCGGAGAGCAGCCACTCGACCCGTGGGCCGAGCTTGTCTCCGAACTTGTCCTTGTTGCGCTCGTAGACGTGGCTGGCGACGTCCCAGTGGTCCTCGAGCTCGTAGCGGCTCATGATGGCGTCGCGCGCGGCGAGCGCCCACTTCGCCACCGTCTGCTCGTCTTTGCCCTTCTCGAGGAGCTGCTTGGCGAGCGGCTTGATCGTGCGAAGGAGTCGGTCGCGGTCCTCTTGCTCTTCGGGGAGCACCGCGTCGGCCGCTCGCCGCAGCGCCTCGAAGATCGACTTGCCCTCGCTGGTGACGATATCGGCCGACCCTGGGGGCGGCGCGTTCGGGGGCGGGACCTTCTCGGCCTCTTCGGCGAGCTTCTTGAGGCGCTCACACTCTTCGCAGAACGGCGTACCGTCGGCGGCGGCCCCGCGCAGCGTCGAGCCTTGGCCGGACTCGCCGATCAGCACGGTGGGGCAGCCGGCGACGAGCACGCCGCCGTGCACGGTCGGATCGCCGATTCGCGCGGCCTGGCGCCCGTTCACCAGCACCGTCGGCGACCCTCTCGAAATCTTGTCGATGGCGGGGACGCACACCAAGCTGTCGCCGACGCGCGCTTGCGGCATGTAGCCGACGATCACGTCGGGGCTGCCGGAGATGTCGGGGCCGCCCACGTGCGGGACGGGGCCCGGGTTGACCATCGGGCACGTGTGCATGTCGCTGATGCGTGAGGCAGGCGGCATGGTGGGCCCTCAGTCCTTGATGTCCTCGGAGTGGTCCTTGGGGAAGGCCTCTTCGGCGTCTTTTGGCGCGGTCGGGGCGGCCCCGCTGCCGGACGCGGCGCTGCCGCCCGAGTTGATGCGCACCACCGTGCCGACGATGTCGACGCCGCCGGGGTGGATGGCGACGAAGCCCCCCGCGCCCTTGATGGTGAGCTGCGACCCTGCCTCGATGACGACCTTGGTCCCCGCCTTGAGGTGGATCTCTTTGCCCGCTTCGAGCGCGTGCTTGTTGCCGATCTTTTCGTCTTGGTCGACGCCGACCGTGAGCGAGGTCGACTTGTCGATCTTTTGCATGCGATCGCCCACCACGTGGAGCTGATCGTTCTCTTTGATGAGCTCGGTCTTGTTCTTGACCACGATGAGGTGCTGGTTCTCGAGGATCGTGCGGTGGTGGTGCCGCCCGATGCGCTCGGTCCAGTCGCGCTTCACCAGCTTGTGCAGGTCCTTTTGGGCCTGCACGTAGATGAGCTCCTTGTTCGCCTTGTCCTCGATCTTGAGCTCGTTGTAGCCGCCCGTCGTCGGTGACGAGTGCGACTTCCACCCGCTGACCGTCTTGTTCTCGGGCAGCTTGTAGGGGACGGGCTGCACCGCGTTGTACGCGCGGCCGACGATGATGGGGTCGTCGGGGTCACCGTTCAAGAAGCCGACGAGCACCTCTTGCCCGATGCGCGGGATGCAGATCATGCCGTAGTGGACGCCGGCCCAGCCCTGCGACACGCGAATCCAAACGGAGCTGTCATCGTCGTTCTTGCCCTCGCGGTCCCAGGGGAACTGCACCCTCACCCGCCCGAGCTCGTCGACGTGGATCTCTTGCCCGGCGGGCCCCACGACGGCGGCGCTCTGCACGCCGTGGACCTGCGGCTTCGGGGTGACGCGTGAGGGGCGGTAGGGGTCGCCCTTGAACACGGCCCGCACCGTCATCTGCCAGTCGCCGTCGTGGTTGCCGGTGATCTCGAAGCCGGTCGCCATCAGCTCTTCGGCCAGCGACTCGTGCGGGTGCTGGTCGATCGAGAAGATGGTACCGGGGCCGAGATCGAGCGCGCTCGTGTCGAACTCGACGGTGCGCCGGCCGGTTCGGTCGCTGTGGAGCCACTTCTTGGCCTGGTCTTGGCCGTACTTGAGCTCGTAACGGTAGGCGCCCTTGTCGTCGGCGGTCGGCGTCTGGCCCGGCTTGCCCTCGATGAGGAAAGAGCCAGGGCGGTACTCGTATTGCTCGTAGAACCCGTCGGGGCCGGCTGATTTCTCGCCCGCGGCGAGCAGCTGCTTGTTCGGGTTGCGGAAGTCGTAGTCGACGACCGAGAGCGCCCCGGGGCGGATGTCGTGGTAGAGCCGCAGCGCGGTCGCGTACTCCTCTTGGTTGGCGTCGGCGCGCTGATCGAAGTACCGAATCGACCCGCTCTGGCGGAGCGCCTGCGAGGTGGGCGCGTCGGTGAGCGTCAGGAGCATCTCTCCGTCGGCGTCGACGTGCACGTAGGTGATGCCGGCCTCTTCCAGGAGCCGGCTGAAGAGCGAGAAATCGGTCTCGCCATACTGCGCCTTGTATTCCAGCTTGGGGTAGCTCGCGCGCTGGATCTTCCAGTTTATGGCGATGTTCCACTCACCGAGCAGGATGTCGATGATGTCGGGGATCGACTTGTGCTGAAAGATTCGATTGCCGGTGCGCTGTGTGAGCAACCACAGCCGCGGCACGATCCGCAGATAGTAGGTCGACAGCACGCTCGAGCCGTCGCGCCCCTCGAGCATCCCGCGCGATTGCTCGGCCCGCTGCACGAACCCCGTCCACAGCCGTGAGCCCTTGGCGACGTGGGTGAGGCCGGTCGTCAACCTGAGCGTCGCTGTGTTGTTCGCAATGGTGTCCAGATCGATGCTCGGGTCGCGCGACAGCGCGACGATCTCGATGACGAAGTTTTGCGACATCGCCTCGCGGACGCTGAAGCGGCGAACGTCGAACGGCGATCCAACGGCGCAGCTCAGATCGATGAAGGGCATGCGGGTCCTCCAGCTTCGATGCTACGCGGCTTCGGTGCGCGTGCTTCTCGAAAATATGGTCAGGCGATGTCGGCGATGCGGATGACTGGCAGCACATCGCCATCCTGGACGTGGCTACGTCCAGGGGGCACGACCGCGAGCGCCTCGGCCGACGCGAACGACGTGACGGCGCCGGAGCTCTGGTTGGGCGCGAGAACGAAATGGTCGCTCTCGATTCGGCCGCGCAGAAAATCAGTACGGCCCTCGGCGCTCTTGGCCCGACCAGCGACCCGGAGCGGGGTAGCGGAGGGCAGGCCGGTGACCTCACCCCCGAGGCGCCGGAGAAGCGGGACACCGAAAAGCAAAAAGGTGAGCGATGCCGACGCCGGGTTGCCCGGCAGCCCGAGCACCAGGGTGCCGCTTTCGTGTCGCCCGCAGAGGAGCGGGCGCCCAGGCTTGATGGCGATTCGGTGAAACACGATCTCGACACCAGCGGCTTCGAGGGCGGCGCGAACCAGGTCTCGGTCGCCGACGCTGACGCCACCGATCGTTACGACCAAGCGTGACGAATGGATCGCCGCTTCGATGGCGGCCTGGGTCGCGGCGAGGTCGTCGGGCACGAACGGCGCGAGCCGAGCGACCGCGCCGGCGCGTCGCGCGGTGGCCGCGACGAAGAGGCCGTTCGACTCCACGATCGTGCCCGGCCGGGGCGGGTCGCCGGGGCCACGAAGCTCGTCTCCCGACGAGAGGATGGTGACGACGGGTGGCGTGTGGCAGCCGAGGCTCGCCCGCTCGAGGGTTGCGGCGAGGGCGAGCGTCCCCGGGGTCAGGCGCGTGCCCCGCGCGACCGCGACCGCGCCCCCGGCTAGGTCCTCACCCCGGTGACGCACGTTCTGATCGGGCTCCGGTCGAGAGTGGAGGCGGATCGTGCCGCCGCCCGGCGCGGCGACGACGTTCTCTTGCATGACAACGGTGTCAGTACCATCCGGCAGCGGAGCACCGGTGAAGATGCGGCACGCCGTTCCGGGGCGGTAGGGCGGCACCACGCCGCCCGCGGCGCTCGTCCCCTCGACGGGGAGCTCGAGCGAAGCCGGCACCGAGGACGCGGAGAGCGCGTACCCGTCCATCGCCGAGTAGTCGAAGGCGGGGAGGGGAAAGGGCGCCACGACGTCCTCGGCCACGACGCGGCCGTCGGCCTCGAAGATCGAGACGCGCTCGACGGGGCCTGGGGTCGCGAGCGAGAGCGCGAGGTCGCGGGCTTCTTCGAACGAGAGGGCCATTCGGTTCTCGCAGGCTACGGCCTGGGGTGGGCGGTCCGCCCGCGAGCGAGCGCGACCATGTGCGCGAGCGTCGGTGCGATCAGCGCGTCGACGGCCAAATCCAGCGCCTTGGGGCTGCCGGGGAGGGCGATCACGATCTTGTCCTTGGCCACGCCCGCGGTGGCGTTGCTCAGGATGCTCCGCGCGCCCACCTGGTCCCACGAGAGGCGGCGGAACGCTTCACCGAAGCCGGCGAGCGTCTTGTCGAAGAGGGCGCCGACCGCCTCGATCGTCCGGTCGCGCGGCGCGATCCCGGTGCCGCCCGTTGTCACCACCGCGTCGACCTCGGGGACGGCGAGCAGGTCGGCGACGGCGGTCCGGAGCGAGAGCATGTCTTCGCGGACGATGCGGTGCGCGAGCACGTTGAACCCCGCGCCGGAGAGGAGCGCGCGCAGGCGAGCGCCGCCCTCGTCATCGGCCTCGGTGCGGGTGTCCGAGCACGTGACCGTCGCGACGCCGATCGTCACGCCGCGCCCCGCTCGTCGTCGAAGGTCTCTTCGATCATCGGCATGCCGAGCGCATCCTCGAGGCGCCCGCGATCGAAATCGAAATGGCGCAGGCGTATCGGTCGCTCCGGGTAGATCAGGCGCAGCCGAACCCCGGGCGGCCCCCGCGGCGGGCGCTCGCGCTCGAAGAGGATGGGCGAGACCGCGCCGCCGCCGTAGGGGGTCACGACCGTGATGTCGGTCACGCCGCGCTCGAGCAAGACCGAGAGGAGGGTGTTGTCGGCAGCGCCGCCGTCGACGTGGACCTCCCCGTCGAGGACGGGGAGCCGAGCGTAGAGCCCCGGGATGGTCGCGCTCGCCACGATCACCTCGTGCATGTCCGCGCGCTCGCGGTTCGAATGCACGACGAGCGCTCCCTCGGCCGCCGCCATCGCGCGCACCGGGCTCGGCGCCTCGAATGGGTAGGCGAAGCCCGTCGGCGCACCGGGCGGGCGGGGCGACGTGAGCGCGCGTGCTCGCTCCCACATGCTGCGGAGCAGGCGGCCGGCGCGGGTCGTCGAGACGAGGAGCTCGGCGTCCGACCCGGTGATGCGGTGCTCGGGGACGAAGCGCTCGAGCGCCTCGCGCACGATGGCGCGCATACCGAACGGGCTGCGCTCGGACCGCAGCCAGCGCGTCGACACGATGGGGGTGGTGGCGAGCGAGCGGAACATGTCGGGCCCCGAGGCGGCGAGGCCGGCCACCGTCACCGCTCCGCAGATCGCGCCGCTCGAGGCGCCGGCCACGACGTCGAAGCGCTCGCCTCGTTCCCAGAGGCGCTGCATCACGCCGAACTGGAACGCGCCACGACACCCGCAGCCGGGGAGGCAGAGCGCGCGCAGGGGACGTGTGGGGAGGCTCAACCGCTTATCGCTTTCGCGCTGGCTTCGTGTGCGCTAACTCGGTAGCCCGTGGACGCCCCGCTGATCCCGTATATCAAAATCCCCGAGATACCGCTGCCGTTCCCCAAGCCGTTCGACAGCATCAAGCCGTTCGGGCTGCTCGTGGCGACCGGCGTCTACCTCGGGTCGGTGGTGGCGATCCGGCGAGCGCGACAGCGCGGTCTCGACCTCGACAAGATGAACACGTTCATCTTCTACGTGGTCGGCTTCGGCTTCATCGGCGCCCACGTCTTCGACGCTATCTTCTACACCCCCGAGAAGCTGGCCGAGGACCCGCTCTACCTCATCAAGCTGTGGGCGGGGCTCTCGAGCTACGGCGGCTTCTTCGGCGCCATCGCGGGCCTGTTCATCTACAAGTACCGCTACAAAGAGGACGTCATCGGCTACGCCGACACCGTGTGCAGCGCGTTCCCGCTGGCGTGGGTGTTCGGGCGCGCCGGCTGCGCGACGGTCCACGACCACCCAGGGCGGCTCACCACCTCGGCGCTCGGCGTGCAGTACGGTCACCCCGACGTGCGCAACCCGGACGTCTGGGGGCTCTTGAGCGATCCGGGGCAGGTGCTCGGCCGCTTCGATCTCGGCCTCATCGAGATGGTGCTCACCATCCCCCTCGCGGTGGCGTTCCACTTCCTCTGGAAATCGCGCCCGCGCCCGTTCGGCTTCTTCGCCGGTTGGATGAGCATCGCCTACGCGCCGGTGCGCTTCGTCCTCGACTTCTTCCGCATCGAGCCGGGTGATCCGGTCCCCGAGGGCGTGCCGGTCGAGGCGCTCGATTCGTTCCGCCGCCTCATCGGCGCCGAGCACGACCCTCGACACTTCGGGCTCACCCCCGCGCAGTTCGCTTGCTTCGCGCTCCTCGCGATCGGGCTCCTCTTGGTGAAGTTCTCCAAGATGCAGCCGACGCCTGCGTCCTGGTCCGAGGTCACGCCTTGGGAGCCGCCGAGCGACGACGCCGAAGCCGCAGCCGCCGCAGACAAGAAGAAGAAGGCGGCCAAGTCGCCGGGCGCGTCCGCCGCGACCGAGGAGGCCCCTAAGAAGCGCCGCCGCCGCGGCGCCGCGACCGCCGCGCCCGCGCCGAAGAAAAAGCCCGCTCCGAAAGCGGACGAGGTGAAAGCCGACGAAGCGGCGAAGGACGAGGGCGAGCCCGAGCCGGAGAAAGCGGACGAGGTCGACGCGCCCAAGCGCAAGAAAGCCGACAATGCCGACGACCCCGAGAAATCCGGGGAGCCTTGACGCCCCCGGGGGGCAAGGTAGCTTCAAAGGCCCTGCGTCATGTTTCGTCGTCTGCCGACCGTGTCGCGCTCGCCGGCTGTTCGCCTGCGCGCGCGGGTTCCGAGCGTGCCCGCAGGTCCCTCGTCTCGATCTCGTTTCGCCGCTGAACCGGCGGCCCTTTTGAGCTCCGTTCGCGCCGGTTAGGCGCGAAAAAAAAGATTGTTCCGATGGCTGAAGATTCTCGCAAGCTGTTCGTTGCCGGTCTCCCCGACACTTTCTCCGAAGACGTCCTCAGGCAGTTGTTCGAGGCCACCGGCGGCACGGTCGCCGAGGTCACCCTGCCGCGCGATCGCACGACGGGCCGCCCTCGCGGGTTCGGCTTCGTCACCATGGCCACGTCCGAAGAGGCGAACGCTGCGCGCGAGGCGCTCCACGGCAGCTTCCAGGCGGGGCGCTCGATCTCGGTCCGGCCCTTCGAGTCCGATCCGCCGCGGCGCGAGGGCGGGCCGGGCGGCGGCGCTGGGCCCTCGAGCGGCGGGCCGCGCGGCGGTCCGATGGGCGAGGCCGACAAGGAGCGCAAGCTCTACGTCGGCAACCTGCCGTACGACGCGAGCCCGGCCGAGGTCGAGGCCGCCATCGGCGCGACCGGCGCCGGCCCGGTGCAGCGGGTGATTCTCCCCTCCGACGGCGAGGGCAAGAACCGCGGCTACGGCTTCATCCAGTTTGCGTCTGCCGAGGCTGCGCGTGCCGCGCTCGACGTCCTCCGGGGCGCCGAGCTCCGCGGCCGGCTGTTGCGAATCCTCCCCGCCCACGACAAGGGCGAGCGGCCCCCGGGCGGCCCACGTGAGGGCGGCTTCGGCGGCCCGCGCGAGGGCGGCTACAGCGGTCCGCCGAGCGGCGGTTTCGGCGGCGGCGGTGGCGGTGGTTACGGC
>CALKVR010000301.1 GCA_938004815.1 uncultured Polyangiaceae bacterium
CGGCTTCCGCAACCCGCTCGCCACGCCGGTGTGCGAGGTGAACCTCGGCGACCTGGAGATCTTCGACGCGGGCGCCGTGGTCGACCTCGCAGCGATGAAGCAGAAGCGCCTCATCTCTGGTCGCGTGGAGGACTTCCGTCTCGCGCGAACCCTCGTGAAGGTGCTGGCGGATGGTGAGCTCACCAAGAAGCTGACCATTTCGGCTCACCGCTTCTCGAAGGCCGCTGCCGCTCGCATCGCCGAGCTCGGCGGTTCCATCGTCGAGCTGCCGCGCAAGCCTGTCGCAGCCGAAGGCGCAGCTGAAGCGGCGCCGAAGGCGGCGAAGAAGGCAGCTACCAAGAAGGCGCCCGCGAAGGGCTGATCGGCCTCGAGACGACGACCATGGCGAGCCTCGCGGGCATCACCAGCTTCTACAAGCTGCCGGACCTCCGGCGTAGGGTGTTCTTCACCCTGGGGATGCTCGCGGTCTATCGGATCGGCGTGTTCGTCACCGTGCCTGGTGTCGACCGCACCCAGATGCGCGAGTACGTCGCCGGCCAATCGGGCGGCCTCGTCAGCTTCTTCAACCTCTTCTCGGGCGGCGCGCTCGAGAACCTCTCGATCTTCGCCCTGGGCATCATGCCCTACATCTCGGCGTCGATCATCTTGCAGCTCCTCGGCATGGTGTACGCACCCATCGCCGAGATGCGCAAGGAGGGCGAGCAGGGCCGTCGGCGAATCGACCAGTACACGCGCTATCTCACGATCGCGATCTCGCTCTTCCAGTCCTTCGGCATCGCCAGGATGCTCGAGGGCATCTCGGGCTCCGACGGCGCGGCCGGCGTGGTGAACCACCCCGGCCCCGGCTTCCAGCTCATGACGATGATCACGCTGACCACGGGGACGGCGTTCCTCATGTGGATCGGCGAGCAGATCACCGAGCGCGGCGTCTCGAACGGGACCAGCCTGCTCATCTTCGCGTCGATCGTCACCGCCTTCCCGACGAGCGTCGGCACCTACATCCAGCAGCACAAGAACGACTTCGAGCCGCTCACGGTGACCTTGTTCGTGACGGCCGTGGTCGCGATGGTGGCGACGGTGGCCTTCTTCGAGAACGGCCGTCGTCAGATCCCGATCGTCTACTCCCGCAGGCAGGTGGGGCGACGCGTCTATGGCGCGCAGAACACGCACCTCCCGCTCAAGGTGAACATCTCCGGCACGATCCCGCCGATCTTCGCCTCGAGCCTGCTGATGTTCCCCGCCACGCTCGCGAGCTTCGAGGTCCCCGGCCTCGACGCCTTCAGCGCGATGATCAGCCGCGGTGGTTGGCTCTTCAACTCTCTCTACGGCTCGCTGATCGTCTTCTTCTGCTTCTTCTACACGAACATCGTCTTCCAGTCGGTCGACGTGGCGGAGAACCTCAAGAAGCAGCAGGCGAACATCCCCGGCATCCGCCCCGGACGCCAGACGGCGGAGTACATCTACGCGGTCGTGCAACGTGTCACGGTGGGCGGCGCGATGTACGTGGCCACGGTCTGTGTGCTGCCGAGCATCCTCGCGGACGCGCTGCGCGTGCAGGCTGGCCAGTCGAACTACTGGGGCACCTCGCTCATGATCGTGGTCGGCGTGGCGCTCGACACCGCCAACCAGATCGAGGCGCACCTCATCTCCCGGAACTACGAGGGCCTCACGGGCCCCGGCGGTGGTCGCGTCCGCGCGCGCCGCTTCACGGAGGCTGGGTGAGCGCGATGATCATCATCCTCGTCGGTCCCCCCGGATCGGGCAAGGGCACGCAGGCCGAGCACCTCGTCGCTCGCTTCGGCATCCCGCAGGTCTCGACCGGCGACATGCTGCGCGCGGCGAAGAAGGCCGGCACGCTCGACAAGAAGTTCCTCGAGATCATGGACGCCGGCGGGCTCGTGCCCGACGAAGCGATCCTCGGGCTCATCGAGCGCCGCCTCGCCGAGCCCGACGCCGCCAAAGGCTTCTTGCTCGACGGTTTCCCCCGGACGGTGCCGCAGGCCGACGGCCTCGCGAAGCTGCTCGAGGGCAAGGGCCTCGCGCTGGGCGCCGTCATCCAGCTCGACGTGCCGCGCGAGAAGCTCGAGGAGCGGCTCGTCCACCGGCGCAGCGACAAGGCGACCGGCAAGATCTACCACATGCTCTACAACCCGCCGCCGGCAGGCGTCGAGCTCGAGCACCGAGCAGATGATCAGCCCGAGACGGTGAAAAAGCGCCTCGATGCTTATGAGGCGCTGACTTCGGCCTTGCTTCCGTACTACGAGCAACGCGGTGTGCTGCGAAGGGTTGACGGCCTCGGCAAGCCGGAGGAGATCACCGCCCGCCTCTTCGACGCCCTCGGTCTAGGCAGTGGCGAAACGAGGGCTGAAGTCTAGCTCTCCACGAGTGAACGAGCGCTCGGCGACCGGAATCGACGAGCGCAGGTCCTTCGAGAGTAGCCCTTCGAGGTCTCGACGAGGGCGGAGCGACGAGGGCGAGAGAGCGCTCGCTGCTCCTGGCGGCACCACCGCCGCACACACCAGCCCTCCGTGAGGGCGAGAAACTTAGGATATGGCGCGCAGAAGCAAAAGGAACACCGGCCCCAAAGAGCCCAAGGCCGACAAGCTCGAGTTCGATGGCATCGTGCAAGAGGCTCTACCGAACGCGATGTTCCGCGTCGGTGCCGACAACGGCCTCGAGGTGCTCGCGACGATCAGCGGGCGTATGCGCCAGTACTACATCAAGATCCTTCCGGGCGACCGGGTGACCGTCGAGGTCTCACCCTATGACCCGAGCCGCGGACGAATCACCTACCGACACAAGTGAGCCCCCCAGCCCAGCGCATGCGTCGAGGATGAGCAAACGGTAGACGGTTCGCCCGCCAGCAACACCAAGTCGCCCAGCAGCGGTACTAGAGCGAGAGAAGCAGCCATGAAGGTCCGACCCAGCGTCAAGAAGATCTGTGACAAGTGCAAGGTGGTGCGCCGCAAGGGTGTCGTGCGGATCATCTGCCAGAAGAACCCTCGTCACAAGCAGCGGCAGGGCAACTGAGGCCTCGGGCCGAAGCCACACGTCGCTCACCCACACCTGACACGAATCTCGAGGAATCCCCATGGCACGCATCGCCGGCGTCGACCTCCCCCGTCGCAAGCACCTCGCCTACGCGCTCCCGTACCTCTTCGGCATCGGGCCGAAGACGGCGCGCGACATCTGCGAGAAGACCAAGATCCCCGCGAACAAGCGCGTGGAAGAGCTCTCGGACGCCGACGTGAAGGTGATCCGCGACCTGCTCGACGCCGAGTACAAGGTCGAGGGCGACCTGCGCCGCGAGATCCAGATGAACATCAAGCGTCTGATGGATCTCGGCTGCTACCGTGGCTTGCGTCACCGCCGTGGCCTCCCGGTCAACGGCCAGCGCACCCACACGAACGCGCGTACGCGCAAGGGCCCGCGCAAGGGCCTCGTGCAGCGCCGCCCGGCGCCCGCGAAGAAGTGAGCTCGCTCCGGCGGTCGATTCGTTCGACCGTCGGGCAGCCGACGCCGGCATCGGCGAAGCACGTTTCATCCCCAGAGCTCAGCCCAGACGCTCAGCCCAGAAGCCCAGGTTCACAGACGCATGGCTACTCCGAAGACCGCGAAGACCAAGCAGAAGAAGAAGGTCAAGAAGAACGTAGGCGCCGGCATCGCCCACATTCAGTCGACCTTCAACAACACCGTCGTGACGATCACCGACGTCAACGGCAACGCGATCGCGTGGTCGAGCTCGGGGTCGCGCGGCTTCAAGGGCTCGCGCAAGTCGACGCCCTTCGCGGCTCAGCTGGCTGCCGAAGAGGCCGCCCGCAAGGCGCAGGAGCATGGCATGCGCTCCGTCGCGGTCTTCGTGCAGGGCCCGGGCGCGGGTCGTGAGAGCGCCCTCCGCGCTCTGCAGACCGCAGGCTTCAAGGTGACGCTCATCCGCGACGTCACGCCGATCCCCCACAACGGCTGCCGCCCGCCGAAGCGGCGTCGCGTCTGAGCCGAGAGGCTCAGCGGCGCGCTGAGTGAGCTCTCGACCGTACTCTCCGGTGTGGTCGCCGAGCTCCGCGCGCCGGGGTCGCTCGAGGGGCAGAGCCCCATTGCGAACGACCCGTTTCCGGTTCAGATCACCTGGCTCGCCGCATCGAGCGGTACCCAAGTGAGCTCCCAAGTAGGCTGAGTTCGAGGAAAGTTGGAGTCATGGCTCGTTACGTTGGTCCCGTCTGCAAGCTCTGCCGCCGCGAGGGCATGAAGCTCTACCTCAAGGG
>CALKVR010000302.1 GCA_938004815.1 uncultured Polyangiaceae bacterium
AGACCGAGATGGTCACGATCGCCTTCGAGGCGGGTCGGCCGGTGTCGCTCTCGGGCGCGCGCTTCGGGACGCTCTGGGAGCTCTTCGCAGAAGCGAACCGCATCGGCGGCCGGCATGGGCTCGGCATGTGCGATCAGATCGAGAACCGCGTGATCGAGGCCAAGAGCCGCGGCATCTACGAGGCGCCGGGGATGGCCCTGCTCCACGTCGCGTACGAGCGGCTCCTCAGCGCCGTCCACAACGAGAGCACGATCGACCTCTACTTCACGCTCGGCCGCCGCCTCGGGCGCCTGCTCTACGAGGGGCGCTGGTTCGACCCCGAGGCGATGATGCTGAAAGAGGCGCTCGTGAACTGGATCGCGACCAGCCTGACGGGCGAAATCGAGATCGAGCTGCGCCGGGGCGATGATTACACCCTCGTGGCGACCCGGGCCGAGCACATGTCCTACGCGCCAGAGAAGCTCTCGATGGAGCGGGTCGAGGCGCCGGCGTTCTCGCCCGAGGACCGCATCGGCGCGCTCGAGGTGCAGAACCTCAGCATCGGCGACAGCCGCGCGACGCTCTTGCATCACTTCGCGACGGTCCGAAAGCTCGCCCAGGGCCGGCCGGGCGCGGGCGGCCCGCCGGAGCTCGAGCGCCTGCTGACCGAGGAAGAGACGTGACCCACGGGGCGCCCGCGCTCGCCGGGTTCCCCGCGTTGCAGGGCGTCCACCAGAAGGTCGACGGCTTCTTCGCCCGCGTCGCCGCCCGATATCCGGACGATCTCGCGTGCGCCTCCGGCTGCGCCGACTGCTGTGCGCCGGGCCTCACCCTCACGCCGCTCGAGGCCGAGGCGGTCGAAGCGTTCCTGGGGTCGCTCGACGCCGGGGCTCGCGCCCGGGTGTCCCGGTCCGCCGCCTCGTCCGACGGCTCGGCCTGCGCCGCGCTCGACGGTGAGCGACGCTGCGCGATTTACCCGGTACGCCCTATCGTGTGCCGCTCGCACGGCGTCGTGGTGCGCATCGACGCCGGCGCCGGGACGGGCAAGCGCGCCCTGCCCCTGCTCGACGCGTGCGAAAAAAACTTCGTCGGGCGTGATCTGGCGGGCGTCGACGGGGACTGCGTGCTTGATCAGCGCACCCTCTCGACCCTCGTCGCGGCGCTGCACGCCGCGAGCGGCAGGGACGCGACGGCACGGCGCCCGCTGCGGGCGCTGCTCGAGGGGTCGGCCAGCGAGGAAGGAGTCGCCCGGTAACCGATGATTTGCTACGCTTCGGCGCGGATGCGGTCGGCGTCTTTCCTTGCCTTCTCGGGTGCTTGCGCCCTGACGGCGGCGTCTCTCTCGGCGGGTTGCACCGGCGAGATCGGCGAGCGACCGCCCGTCGACGAGGTCGAGGCCCCCATCTGCGTCGGCGACGAGATCCGCCCCGGCCCCTCGCCCATCCGGCGCATGACACGCGCCGAGTACAACGCCACCGTGCGCGACCTGCTCGGCGACACGACCAACCCTGCCGACGACTTCGCGGCCGAAGAAGAGGCGCTGGGCTTCAACAACAACGCCTACGCGCTGGTGGTCACGCCGACCGCCGCCGAAAAATACATGCTCGCCGCCGAGGGCGTCGCGGCCCGCGCCGCCGAAGACGTCGCCGAGCTGACGGGGTGTGACCCCGCCGCGAGCGACGAGGTGCGCGACGCGTGCGCCAAGACGTTCATCGACGTGTTCGGCAAGCGCGCCTACCGGCGTCCGCTCACCGACGCCGAGAAGGCGGAGCTGTTCGGCGTCTACCAGGCCGGCATCGAGCTGGAGAAGAGCCCGCGCCTGCCCGCCGACATGCAGCCTGCCACCCCCGAGGGCTTCGAGACCGGCATCGAGATGGTGGTCGAGGCCGCGCTCCAGGCGCCGCAGTTCCTCTACCGCGTCGAGCTGGGCGAGGGTGTCGCGCCGCTCGAGGCCGGCGGCGACGTCGTGCCCCTCAACTCGTTCGAGATGGCCTCGCGCCTCTCGTTCTTCTTGTGGGGCTCGATGCCCGACGACGAGCTCTTCGGCGCGGCCGAGGCCGACGAGCTCCGGACCAAAGAGCAGATCGCAGCCCAGGCGCGCCGGATGCTCGAGAGCCCCAAGGCCCGCGACGCGGTCGCCACGTTCCACCGCCAGTGGCTCGACTACGACCGCGTCGGCAACGTCACCAAGGACGCCTCGCTCTTTCCCGACTGGTCGAGCGCGATCGGCAGCATGATGCAAGAAGAGGCGCGCGCCTTCATCGACCACGTCATCTTCGAGGACGACGGCTCGCTCGCGACCCTGCTCACCGCGCAGTACACCATCGCCCCCGGCGAGCTCGCCGCGTTCTACGGCGCGAGCGGCGCCTCGGGCGACGAGCTGGTGCGCGTCGACTTTCCGGCCGGGCAGCACGCGGGCATGCTGACGATGGGCTCGCTGCTCGCCTACTACGCGCACTCGAACCAGACGTCGCCCGTGCACCGCGGCCGGCTCGTTCGTGAGGCGCTGCTCTGCGACATCATCGCGCCGCCGCCGCCCGACGTGTCGTTCGAGCTGCCGATGCCCACGCCGAACAGCACCGCCCGCGAGCGCTTCAAGCAGCACGCGACCTCGGCGTGCGCGTCATGCCACAACCTGATGGACCCGCTCGGCTTCGGGTTCGAGAACTACGACGCGACCGGGCGTTACCGCGCGACCGAGAACGGCAAGCCCGTCGACGCGAGCGGCGAGATCATCGGCAGCGACATCAACGGCACCTTCAACGGCGTCACCGAGCTCACCCAGCGCCTCGTCCAGAGTGAAGAGGTCAAGGCCTGCTACGCCCGCATGTGGTTCCGCTGGACGTCCGGCCGCGCCGAGACCGAAGCGGACGCGTGCACGATCGACCAGCTCGAGACCGCGTTCTCGGGCGCCGGCGGCAACGTCAAAGAGCTCCTCGTCGCGCTCACCCAGACCGACGCGTTCCTCTACCGGACGGGCACCGCCACCATCGTCATGAACCCCCCGGGAGGCTCCTGATGTCGCGCCAGTGGTCCCCGAGAGCGACGCGCTTTGCGCGGCGCAACTTTCTCCGCGGGGCGGGCGGCGTGTCGCTCGCGCTGCCGCTCCTCTCGAGCATCGCGTGCTCGCCCGAAGAACAGAAGATCGTCGAGAAGGTCGGCCGCGCACAGCAGCGCGCAGGCGCGTTCCCGAAGCGCTTCGTGTTCATGTACACGCCGAACGGCAACTACTCGACGCCCGACGCCAACTTCTCGAGCTACTGGGAGACGCTGTTTCCCATCAAAGAGAAGATCAGCGTCCTCAACGGGCTCGATCTCGCCGCCCAAGACCAGCCCCCGGGTGAGCCCCACCAGCAGGGCATGGCGCTGCTCACCGGTCGCAAGCTCAACGACGGCACGTTCGTCGGCGGCGACGGCTCGCTCGCCGGCTGGGCCAGCGGCATCTCGCTCGACCAAGAGATCGCGAACCACATCGGCACGATGACCAAGCGCCGCACGCTGAACCTCGGCGTCCAGTCGACGGCGTACGGCGGCACCGAGGTGCGCACGATCCTCTCGTATCTCAAGAGCGACACCCCCGTCGCCAACGAGACCGACCCCTACGTCGTCTACGACGAGCTCTTCGCCAACCTCGAGGTCGACCCGGCCGCCGCGGCCAAGCTGCGCAAGCGCCGCCGCAGCGTGCTCGACGTCGTCGATCGCCGGTACGCGACCTTGATGGACAAGATCTCGAAAGAGGATCAAGCCAAGGTCGGCCAGCACCTCGAGTCGGTGCGCGAGGTCGAGCGCCGCCTCGACTCGACGGGCGGTGTCCTCGGCGGCAACTGCCAAAAGCCCGAGACGGGCAACCCCGTCGACATCAACGACCCGGCGAACTTCGGCGTCGTCGGCCGGCTCCACACCGACATGCTGGTGATGGCCCTGGCGTGCGATATCACGCGCGTCGCCACCCTCCAGTGGTCGGCGTCGACCAACAACCGGCCCTATCCGTTCCTGACGTACAACGGGCAGCCCATCATGGGCGACGAGCACCAGATGGGCCACATGCCCGACTCCGACACGACGAGCTG
>CALKVR010000303.1 GCA_938004815.1 uncultured Polyangiaceae bacterium
CCGCGCGTCCTCACGGCCGATCTTGCAGCCGAAGCGCTCGACGTAGAAGCGACGCGTGGCCTCCAGATCGTGGACCGGGAACGCGAGGTGAAAGAGGGCCGAAGGCGACGCCTGCTCCATGCGTGGCAGCCTGTCACGGTCTCCGATGCATGTGGAGCGGCATGAGGTTTGCTGTGCTGTAGGTGCATGAAAGCCCGATCATCGCCCCCGAAAAAGCCGCGCTCCGCCGATCGAACGCGTAAGAACGCCGACCCTGACCGCGCCGACGAGGCCGGCGCGCCGACCCCCAGCGAGAAGGTCGACGAGGCCTCCGACGAGTCGTTCCCGGCGAGCGATCCGCCCTCGTGGTCACCCGTGACCGGGGCGGGCGGCAGCTGACGGCACGACCCGTGCAATAACGGTATTGTCATGAGCTCTCTGCGAGACCTGGTCTCGGGCATCGAAAACGTCCTCGTCCCGCTCCGATCGGGGACGGAGCGCTTACTCGGCGCGCGGCTGCGGACGTCGGATTTCCCCTGGTTGGGGATATCGAGCCGTGACTTCGTCCACGGCGGAGCGATTCCCGTGCGCTGCACCGCCGACGGTGACGACGCCTCGCCCGACCTCCATTGGCACGCCGTTCCGGCCAAGGCGAGCGAGCTGATCCTCGTCTGTGAGGACGCCGACTCCCCTACCCCGAAGCCTTTCGTTCACTGGGTCGTGTACCGCATCCCGCCCAGCCTGCGCGAGCTACCCACCGGGCTCCCGGCGACATGGGCGGTGGTGGAGGGCGAGGGCATGAAGCAGGGGATGAACGGGAGGAAGCGCTGCGCCTACGACGGGCCTTCGCCGCCGCCGGGACACGGCGTGCACCGCTACCACTTTCAGCTCTTCGCGCTGCGCGAGCCCTATGCCGGGTCGACGCCGCCGACGCGCGACGATCTCGTGAAGGTGCTGCACGACAACGTCGTCGGCTTCGGCGAGACGGTGGGGCTGTACGAACGGGCACGCTGAGGGGGGCGGATCACCGCGACGGAGCCGCGCGCAGCACCGCGCGGCGAGCGGCCAGGCGTGCACCCCAGAGCCGGTTGACGAGGCGAGCGACCGCGTTCGTGTCGGCCGCGTGCGCCGAGCCGCGCGCGTACTGGGCCAAGAGATCCGCGAGCTCGGTCGAGGTCACCCGGGCGGCGGGGTCCTTGCTCAGCGCGGCGGCGACGATGGTCGAGAGCTCGTCGTCTACGGGCGCCACGTCGCAGAGGGCCGGTGCGGGCTGCTCGACGAGCGCGGTCAACGTCGCCGCGTGGCTCGAGCCCGCGAAGAGGCGCCGCCCCGTGATCGCCTCCCACGCCACCACGCCGAGAGAGAACACGTCGGAGCGGTCGGTCGGCGGCTCGCCGTGGACACACTCGGGCGCCGCATACGCGAGCGTGCCGCGCGTGCCTGCCGACGGGAGGGGCGTGGAGTCACCGCCGTTCGCGAGACCCAGATCGAAGACGGCGCTCGTGCCGTCGGCCCCGACCAGGACGTTGTGCGGCGAGACGTCGCCGTGGACGAGAGCGAGCGGCTCGCCGTCGGCGCCGGTGGCTCCGTGGAGCGCCGCGAGCCCCGCGCTCACATCGGCCAGGATGACGAGAGCGACCGGCAGATCGATGGGCGCCGCGTTCGCCTCGCTCAGCTCGGCGAGCGTCGCTCCCTCGACGTAGGGCATGATCAAGATCAGCTGGCCGTCGTGCTCCTCGATCTCGAGCGTCGCGACGACGTTCGGGTGCCGCACCATCCGCCCGAGCCGGGCTTCGCGCGCCAGGAGCGCCCGGATCTCGGGGCTCTCCGCCAGGTGCGGGTGGGGCCGCTTGATCGCCACCAGCCCCTCACCCGTGCCGAGACGCGGTCGACCGACGAAGACGTTGGCCATGCCGCCGGAGGCGAGCGCGAGGAGCAGCTCATAGCGAGAGCTGGGCGGTAGACCGTCTGCGATCGGGATGGCGGCAGGGTAGCGGACCGCCGGCGGGGCGCGAGCTCAGAACGAGAGCGAGCTGCCGAGCTGCAACGTCATGGCGTGGAAGTAGACGTGCTCGGCCGTCGGCTCGATGCGACGAAACTCGTCGAGCGACGCCTCCTTGGGTGCAAAGACGAGGCCCTCGAGGTCGCCCAGGCCGATCGCGTAGCGAAACGCCACCGTCGTCGAGAACGTGAGCGGCCGCGTGACCTTGCCGTCCTGGATCAGGTAGGCCGAGCGCCACTCGAAGCCGGCGCTGCCGCCGTAGTAATCGACGATCGCGTCGCCCGTACGGTACGTACGACGGGACGCGTCGCGGTCGGTGAACGCACCGATACCGAGCGAATAGTCCTTCTTGAACCAGAGGCGCCCGCCCATCCTCACGTTGACCTCGGGGCCCTCGTCGATCTGAAAATCGGGCCTGACGAGGGGCGCGGTGAGCTCCACTTCGGCGCCGACCCACCAATCCGGAGCCTTGTAGGCGAAGCCGGCCACGCCTTGGGCCGGCTCGCCCAACGAACCCGTCGTCGTCGGGGGATCGGAGCGCTCGGTGGTGGCGTACTCCTCACCAGCGAAGGACGTACCCGTCGCGAGCACGCTCGACTCGGTGCTCAGGCTCCCCGTCTGGCCGAACGAAATGAGCGGGCTGCGAAGCGTCACCCCGGCGAAGAAGTCTCTCACCAGCTCCCACTGCGCGCCGATCACGGTCTGCCCCCCGAACCCGCTCAC
Organism: uncultured Polyangiaceae bacterium; assembly: GCA_938004815.1. Taxonomy (GTDB): domain Bacteria; phylum Myxococcota_A; class Polyangia; order Polyangiales; family Polyangiaceae; genus Xiheicaenibacterium. The sequence continues at coordinate 2,705 of CALKVR010000303.1, forward strand.
GCGCCGGCGGCTGCTCCCGATCACGCCGGCAGTGCCAGCGCCGTTGTTGGCCACCAGGCGCAGCACGCTCGAGTCGCGAAACGAGGCGTAAGCGATGTAGGTCGCGATGCCCAGACGGACGCGCGGCGTGATCTCCCACGAGAACCCGGGACCGATCTTGTAGGTCTGGAGCTGCGTCGAAATGTCGGCGCGACCGGAGAGGTCGACCGGCGCTTCGGTGCCCGGGAACTGCTCGACGCGACGGACGTCGCCCGTGAGATCGAAGGTGTCGGCCTGGGTGACGAGGATGGCCAGCGCGCCGGTGACCTGGGGGGTGAAGCGGCGCTGGTACACGAGCGCCGACGGGATGGGCTGGATGGTGATCCCGCCGACCTCGGGGAAGTAGGTGCCCGACGGCAGCTCGACGCGAAACACGCGCGAGAAGTCGCGCACGCGGAGCACGAACGCGCTGACGGTCAGATCGAACTGGTTGATCTCGGTGGTGTGGAGGCCGGCGGGGTTGTACCAAGCCGCGCCGCCCCCGCGAACGACCGCCATGTTCGACGCGCCCGTCATCGCGGCCTCGGCGTCGAAGTACGCGGGCTGGTCGGCGCGCGCGGTTGCGCCCACAAGGGTGATCGCTGCGACCGACGCGACGACCGCGAAGCGACGGGGCGGGGGCTCTACCATCCTCACTACATGGCGGTGTATCCGATCGTGGCCATCGGCTGGAAGATGAACCCGGTGACGGTGGCGGACGAGTCGGTCGTGGTCACCGCCGCGACGGGACCGCCCAAGAAGCGCGCGTCGAGCCCGATCGAGAAAGCCTTGCGCCGGATCCCGTTCTCGCCGCGCCCGAAGACGGGGTGCACCGCGAAGTGGAACCGGCCACCGTAGTTGACGCCCGTCGCGACCGCGCCCGAGCCGATCGCCACGAAAGCGCCGACGTCGGGCCCCACGCCGAGCGATACGATGTCCTCGATCGTGAAGTCGACGAGGACAGCGCCCGCGAAGTTCACGCCGCCTGCCTTGCCGAAGATGATGTCGAAGCTCGGCACCCAGTAGACGCCGACCAGGTGGTTGATCTGAGCGCCGATCTGCCCCTGCACCCCGGCGACGCCGAGTGTCAGGTCGGCGTCGGGGATGACCATCGCGCCCGCTTCGCCGGAGACGCCGCCGCGGAACCTGGCGCCGTCTCGGCCCTCGCTACCGTCCCCGCCCTCGCCCTCCGCGACGTCCAGCTCCTCCTCGACGTCCTGGTCGCCGCGGGCCTTGCCCTTCTTCTTGGGCTTTCGCTTGGCCTCCTCCTCGACGTCGGCTCGCATGTCCTCGACTTCCTCGACTTCATCGACGGACCGCTTTCGGA
>CALKVR010000304.1 GCA_938004815.1 uncultured Polyangiaceae bacterium
CCCTTCGAGCTCGAGTGCTGGCTGCGTGCTTGTTCGCTACGGCGTGCTCCGAGCACTACATCCCCAACACCGACGTCGAGGACACCGAAGAGAACCGCAAGCTCATCAGCTTTTGCGAGCAGTACCGCAAGGCGGTCGAGCGGCGTGACGTCGCTCTGCTCCTCAAGCTCGTCTCGACCGAGTACTACGAAGACGGGGGCAACGCCGACGCCTCCGACGACATGGACTACGCGCAGTTCAAGGAGTACCTGACGGGCGCGACCGCCGACGAGACGGGCACCGCGTTCTTGGACGCCCTCGCCATTCGCCACGAGATCCGCTACCGGCGCGTCGTCAAAGAGAACGATCGCATCTTCATCGACTACACGTACAGCGCCAGCTACAAGATCCCGACCACGGGCGGCGAGGCGTGGAAACGCAAGGTCGACGACAACCGCCTCGAGCTCGTCGAAACGGCCGAGGGCGAGTACAAGATCATCGCCGGGATGTAGCCGACGCTAAAAGTCGGCTTGGCGCGGCGCGCGGGGAAACGGGATGACGTCGCGGATGTTCTCCATCCCCGTCACGTACTGGATGGCGCGCTCGAACCCGAGCCCGAACCCAGCGTGGGGGACCGTCCCGTAGCGGCGCAGGTCGCGGTACCACCAGTAGTCGTCTTTGTGCAGGTGCATCTCGGCGATGCGGGCGTCGAGGACGTCGAGCCGCTCTTCGCGCTGGCTGCCGCCGATGATCTCGCCGATGCCGGGGGCGAGGACATCCATCGCCGCGACGGTCTTGTCATCGTCGTTGAGGCGCATGTAGAACGCCTTGATCTCTTTCGGGTAGTCGGTGACGAAGAGCGGCGCCTTCACGACCTCTTCGGTCAGGTAGCGCTCGTGCTCGCTCTGCAGGTCCATGCCCCACTTCACGGGGAACTCGAACTTCTTGCTCGACGCTTCGAGGCGCTTGACCGCCTCGGTGTAGGTCATCCGCTCGAAGCGCGTGTCGACGAGCGCGGTCAGGCGCTGCTTCGCGTCCTTGTCGACGAATTTTTCGAAGAAGCTCATGTCGTCGTCGCGCTCGGCGAGCACCCGGCCGAAGATGAACTTGAGGAACCGCTCGGCGAGCGCGGCGTCGTCGGAGAGATCGGCAAAGGCGATCTCTGGCTCGATCATCCAGAACTCGGCCAGGTGCCGGCGCGTGTTGGAGTTCTCGGCGCGGAACGTAGGGCCGAACGTGTACACGCGGCTCATCGCCAGACAGTACGTCTCGACGTTGAGCTGCCCGGACACCGTCAGCCGCGCCTCTTTGCCGAAGAAGTCCTGCCCGAAGTCGACCGCGCCCTCGGGCGTGCGCGGCAGGTTGGCCAGATCGAGCGTCGAGACCCGGAACATCTGCCCCGCGCCCTCGGCGTCGGAAGCCGTGATGATGGGCGTGTGGATCCAGAAGAACCCCTCTTGGTGGAAGAAGTCGTGGATCGCCTTGGCGAGGGCGTGGCGGACGCGCGTGACGGCGCCGACGACGTTCGTGCGCGGGCGCAGGTGTGCGACCTCACGCAGGTACTCCATGCTGTGGCGCTTGGGCTGCATGGGGTACGTCTCGGGGTCGTCGACCATCCCGACGATCTCGATCGCGTCGGCGCGGATCTCGACCGACTGCCCCTTGCCCTGCGAGGCGACCACCTCGCCCCGGACCCGGATCGCACAGCCGGTGGTCAGGCGCAGTACGTCGGCCTCGTAGTTGGGGAGCTCTTTGGGCGCGACCACCTGGATGGGGTCGAAGCACGAGCCGTCGGAGACGTGCACGAACGACAAGCCTGCCTTCGAGTCACGACGCGTGCGAACCCAACCCTCGATCACGATCGACGCGCCCGGCCCGAGCTTGCCGGCCATCACCTCGGCGATGCGATGCTCCTGCATGCGCCGCTCATAGCATGAGCCGCGGCCGACCGGACGTCGCGCGGTACTAGCCCTAGTTGAGGCGGTTGTCGGGCGAGAGCACGTTGCTGAAGACGCCGCGCTCCTTGGCCTCGGTGAGCGCGCGGAGGGCGGTGCGGTAGCCGCGCAGGACGAGCGAGCGGCTCGCGTAGCGGTTGAGGTAGCCGAACGCGCCGATGTCGGGCGCGATGTCGAGGAACACGACCTTGGGGTACTGGCGCGCCAGCAGCTCTACCCCGCGGCGCTCTTTTTCCATCAGGGCGATGCTGAGCGATTGGCGCACGACCGCGAGCGGGCCACGCCGCGCGATGGGTCGCTCGGGGGCGCGGCTGTTCTCGGGGCGGTAGACGTTGGAGATGATGACGACGTTCGCGCCGGCCGCGACCGCGACGTCGGCCGAAAGGGTGCGCACGACCTCGCCGTCGAGGAAGTACCGGTCGCCGATGCGGACCGGGCGGAAGAGGCCCGGGACGGCGCAGCTCGCCGCGACGGCGCGGCTGATCGGCACGTCTTCACGGTAGCCCTGGCCGAACACCACCCGCTCGCCGCTGTCGACGTCGGCGGCCGTGACGTAGACCTGGTTGTGGAGATGCCGGAAGTCGTTCACCGGCAAGAATCGCTCGAGGTAGCGCTCGAGCCGGTCGAGCGAGAACACGCCCGAGAGGAGGTAGCCCGGATCGAGGAAGTCTCGCGGGCGCGGGGCGCCGAGGAACGTGCCCGCGTGCAGCCGGGGCCCGTGGTGGCGCCGCCGCCAGGGCAGCCGGTAGCCGTCGAGGAGGACGTCGAGGGGGATGTCTTGCCCGTAGGCCGCTGCGACGAGCGCGCCCGAGCTGGCGCCGACGAACACGGTCGGGACGATGCCCGTCTCTTCACAGGCCTTGAGCACGCCCAGGTGCGCGAGCCCGCGCGCGCCGCCCCCCGAACCAACGAATGCGACTTTGAGGCGGGTCATCGTCCAAACCCATACTTTCTGAGGTGGGGAGGGGGAAACATTTCAGACGACGGCACGGGGGATCAGGGCTGGAGGACGAAGTCCTCGGCGATTCGGTGCACCACGAAGCGGTCGTCGTCACGGCGGAGCGCCAGGACGACCTCGGTACCGAAGAGGGCGCTCGTCCCGCTCTTGCCCGCCGACACCGGGGCGCGGACGACGACGTCGCCGAGCTCGAGGGAGTCGTC
>CALKVR010000305.1 GCA_938004815.1 uncultured Polyangiaceae bacterium
CGATGCGGCACCGCTCGGGCGATCGCGCCGGCCAGCTCGAGAGGGCGTAGTCGACGCCGAGGCCGAGGAGGAGCGCGCCGATGCCGAGGCCGAGCAGCTCGGGCGAGCCCGACCGGAAACCGTCGATGAAGAGGCGCAGGCCCAGGTAGCTGCCGGCGAGGAGGGCGGCGATCCCCACGTAGGTGGCGAGCCGCGGGTAGCGGACCTCACGGCGCGCGCGGAGCAGGCCCGTGACGGGCAAGAACGTCTCGCGCTCGAGGATCGTTCGGCCGAGGAGCTCGACGCGGCTCCGGACGCGCACGCCCTCGCGCGAAACGTCGACCTCGGCCGGGCGGCGGAGGCCGAGGGCCAAACGACCGACGAGGCGAGCGAGGGCGATGAGCGGCAGCACGAACGTGACCGTGAACAGGAACGTCATCGCGGCGCTGCGCGGGGGGCCGGCCTCTTCGGCGGAGAGGAGGATGTTCTTCGACGCGGCCGTCTCGGGCGCGTAGCCGACGAGCGCGAGGAGCGTCGCGTCGCGGAGCGCGACCCGAAGCGCAGCGCGGTGCTGCTCGCAGACGGGCGCGTCGCTGCGCCCGAGCGCGCTCGCGGCCACGATCGCGGCCGGGCGCTCGAAGCCGGCGCCGCGCCCGTCGTCGTACCGCTCGAGGAGCCCGACCACGGCCGTCCACAGCGCCTGGGCCTGGGGGCCGAGGGCGGCGTCGAGGAAGGGCAGGGCGTCGATGGGGGTGTTCGCGCCGATCCACGCGAGCGCCTCGGCGACGCGGACGCTCGCCTCACCCTCGTCGGGGGGGGCCAGCGCGACCGCTCGGGCGAGGAGGGCGCCCAGCAAGGCGCGCTCCGCGCGCGAGGGGGGAGCGCTGGCGCGGAGCGCGCGGAGGACGTTGCCGGAGGGCGTCTCGGCCGTGGTCTCGTCGAGCCCGAGGCGCGAAGCGGCCTCGTCGACGCCGGCGTGTAGGGCGGCCCGCCGCTCCTCGTAGGCGGAAAAGGCCACCGCCTGCACCAGGCGCGACAGATCGTCGGCGCGCTCGAGCTTGCCGAGCTCTTCGAGCGATGCCTTTGCCGTTCGATCCGCGTCCGCGCCCATCCGTGCCGTCTCTTAGCCGTACGCCCCCAGGGCATCCAGTCTTCCGGCTCCGATCGATCCCACAAATTTGGCATCGCTCGAGAGCTTCGGATAGCTGCCGGATATGCCCTCCAAGCAGCAAGCGCTGGCCGAGCTCCGCGTTCAAGTGGCGAACATGCTCGCCCTCCAGTCCGAGGGGTCGACGTTCCCCAAGCTCTCGCGGGCCCAGGGGCAGGTGGACGGCTACATGCGCGCGCTCATCGATTGCGGCGTCGCGACCGACCGTGAGCTCCTCGCGATCGTCAGCGACGTCCGGCGCCAAGCGCACGGCGAGCCGACCGGGCTCGTGCCCGCCGCCCGCGTCGCCTGACGGATCGCCCCCCTCACATCGGGAGGGGGGCCGGGGGGGAGAATCCACGGGGACGTTCGTCCTCGAGCACGCCCACCTCGCGCTTCGAGACGAGGTCAGGGGGCGGAGACGACGCTGACGTTCCCCTCGGTGCGCTCCTTGGAGCGGCGCCACCACGACACGAGGCGGAGCGAGCCGTCGACGTTGACCTGGCTCGAGAAGAAGCCGCCGAACGACTCGGTCTGCGCCTCACGCACCGACCAGTCGTGACCACCCTGCTTGGGGGTGCCGACCGCGTAGCGGAGCTTGCCCGCGGTCGCGTCCTGGTAGCTCACGTGCACCTCGCCCGACGGGGTGACGGTGACGTGCGAGTCGTCGCCGATCACGTGCAGGCCGTCCTGCGTGGGGGTGCCGTTCAACCCGAGGCCGTCGTCGATGACCTCGACCTCTTGCACGACGCCGCCGACGACGCGCGCGTACTTGAGCGACTCGTTGTATCCGTCGACGTAGGTGAGGTGCCAGCCGTTCGAGTCGATGTAGAGCGACAGGCCGATGCCGACGTCGGACCACGTCACGCCGTCGGGCTGCAGGCCGCCGTCGACCACGACGGGCGTCCACGTGCCGCCCTCGTTCCCGGCGACGACGAGGGTGCCGGCGACGCGATCGTAGTAGGCGAGGCCGAGCCCGCCGCTCGGGATGGGGGCGAGGGTCGCGTAGAGGCCCGTCGCCATCGGGAAGCCCTTGGCCTTGAGCGTGTCGGTGGCCGAGCAGGTCGCGGTGCCCTCGATGAGCACGCACTTGTCGGGTGACGCGCATTCGGCGCAGCCCGACGCCTCGGCCGAGCAGAGCCCGGTGTCGGGCACGCAGTGGTTCGAGCCACAGAACCCGAAGCTGCACGGGGTTTGCGCGTTCACCACCGCGTCCTCGAGCGTGAAGCCGCCGCCCGCGCCGCGGGCGATCTTGACCTTCGAGGTGATGAACCCCTCGGTCGCCGACTCCATCGACAGGTAGGCGATGACGGGGGTGTCGCCATCGGCGACCAAGCTCGCGTACCGGCCGACGTCGCTGTCACCGCCGTCGTCGACCGTCTGGATCTCCCAGCTCTTGCCCGTGAACGACGCGTACTTCAGCGCCTTGTTCGTGCGGTCGTAGTAGGCGACGGCGGGGCGATCGCCGATGACTGCGATCGACGTCCAGAGCCCTACGTCTTCGCCGGGGACGGCCTGGCCGCCCCGGAAGCCGTTCAGATCGAACGCCTTGCCGTCGGGCGGCGGCTCGGACGGAACGCCGTCGATGATCTCCCAGTTGACCTGGGAGCCGTCGTACCGGCCAACCACCAAATCGCCGTACTGGAGCGGTTGACCCTGGAGATCGACGTTGTCGTAGTCGGCCTCGAGGTAGCCGGCGACCCAGAGGGTGCCGTCCGACGCGACCGCCGTCGACGTGTACGAGCCGATGAGACCTGCCTCGAGGGGCACGCAGTTCGGCGCCTCGCAGGTGTAGTTGCTCGGCGGAGGCCGCGTGTCGTCGTCGCACGAGCAGCCGCTGAAGGCGCCCGTGGAGAGCACCCCCATCGCGCCGGCCGCGTGCGCCAGCCGGCCCGCGCGGGAGCGCGCCCGCCGGCGCCAGCGCGAGAGCGCGAAGACGCCCGCGAGGGCGCCGAGGCCGAGGCCCCAGGGCGTGCCCGAGGGCTGCGTGCTCCCGGGGACGGCGCAGCCGCAGCCCTCGCCGGACGCGTGCGGGGCGCCGCGGATGATCTCCTGACGGGCGCGACCGACCTTGCCCGTCTCGTCCATCGCCTCCATCTCGATCTCCTCGGCGTCTTCCGGGACATCGAGGACGCTGATGTCGGAGGCGCGCCGCCAAGCCGAGAACGCCTCTTCGTCGAAGCGCCCATTCCAGAAACGATAGCGCACGAGCGTCTCGTCCTTGGAGACGAGGTCCCACACGTCGAGGCGGGCGGTGCCGTCGTCGGCCACGGGGAGGAGCCGTACCTCGGGCACCTGGGTGTCGATGAGCACCTCGAGCTCGGCCGGCTCGGGATCGATCGCGTACGCGTCGCTGACGGGGCGGCTGCGAACGAGGATCTGGTGGCGACCCTCGAGGCGAAGCGTCTCGCTCGTGACGCGGAGCGTGCTGCCCCGTTGCCAGGGCTTCCACACCCCGCCGTCGATGCGCACCTGGTGCTCGACGTCGAAGCTCGGCGCGCTGCCGTCGGCGAGCACCGCCTCGACCTGGATGACGACCTCGGGCGAGTTGTCGGTCGTCATCGTCTCTGCGCGGAGGCCCTTTTCGTCGACGTCGACGCCCTCGACCGTCGCGTTCGTATCGATGGGGGACATGCTCGTGCCGGCGACCTGGAGCGCGGCAAAGATGCCGAGGTAGCGCTCGTTGTTCTTGGTGACCGTGCGCAGACCGGGCGAGCCCTGACCGTCGACGCTCGGCGGGATGACGAGCTCGAGCCCGAGGCTCGCGAGCGACCCGTTGAGGTCGATGGGGCCGATCCCGCCGCCCAGGAGCGCGCCGACCTGACCGGCGAGCAAGCTCTGGAGCGTGGGCGCGAGGACGGCCGGGTCTTCTTTGATGAGCTCGGAGTTGTCGACCTTGCCATTCGCGATGGTCAGCTTGTCGAGCACGGGGACGAGGCCCTCGGGCGTGACGGTGAGGTTGACCGGAGCGTCGATGTCGAACGTCGCCGACATGAAGCGGATGTAGCGATCGCTCGACCAGATGTAGAAATCGAACGACGCCTCGTTGAGCGTCAGGCGCAGCAGGGGGTCGGTGTCGAGGTTCGTCCCGTTGCCGAACGTCACGCGCGGTGGCTGACGCGGCTTGAGGACGAGGGCCACCGGCGCGCTCTCACGCTGCAAGGCGAGGTTCTTGAGCGACGCCGCGAGCAAGCCCAGCGTGTCGCTCGTGAGGAGGTCGATCGTCTCGGTCGAGATGCCGATGCAGAGCAGCCCCGAGTTGTACATGCCGTTCAGGGCGTAGTTGAAGAACGACTCGGAGATGCCGATGCCCACGTGGGGCCCGGGCGTCGCGGCCGGCCACGAGCCCGCGACGATCGTGTCGTCGAGGAGCTCGTCGGGGAGACGCAGCCCGGTCGGGC
>CALKVR010000306.1 GCA_938004815.1 uncultured Polyangiaceae bacterium
CCCGGGCCCCCGTCGGCGGGCCGGGCGGGTAGCTCCGCGACGGCGCGCGCCAGGATGCCGGACGGGTCGTCGGGCTCGAAGCTGAAGCACTCGGTCTCGCACGCGTTGGCGAGGACGGACGCGAGATCGAACCGAAAGCCGTCGACCCCCATCGCCTCGTGCCAGTAGCGAAGCGAGTCGATCGTCAGATCGCGCACCATCTCGTTCGCGGCGTTCGTGTTCGCGCCGATGCCCGTGTTGTCGGCGTAGAAGCGCGCGTCGTCGTCGAGCTCGTAGTAGCCGGCGTTGTCGAGCCCGCGCAGCGAATAGAGCCGCGTCACGTCGGGGTCGCCGACCCCGCCCTCGGAGGTGTGGTTGTAGACGACGTCGATGAAGACCTTGATGCCGGCGGCGTGCATCGCGAAGACCATCTCGCGAAACTCCCGGGTGGGCCCGCCCGGTGTCTGGTCGCAGGCGTAGCGCCGATCGGGCGCAAAGAACGCGAGGGTCGAGTAGCCCCAGTAGTTGTCGCCCGACGTGCTCGCCTCGACGTCGTTCGTCGCGTTGGGCGTCTCGTGAACCGGCAAGAGCTCGATCGCGGTCACCCCGAGATCGGCCAGGTAACCCGCCTTCTCCCCCGCGGCGCGATACGTCCCGCGGCACGCCGGATCGACGCCCGGGTCGCTCATCGTGAAACCGCGGACGTGCACCTCGTAGATCGTGTCGGACGAGAGCGGCCCCGCTGGGCGCACGCCCAGGTCGACCGACGGCTCGTCGAACGCGATCGACTTCGGCGCGACCGGCCCGCTGTCGCGCGCGCGGTCGTCGGGGCCGGTCCGGTAGACCGTGCCGTCGGTCTTCTCGGGGGTGACCGGGTCGTGCGAGATCTCGCGCGCGTACGGGTCGATGAGCAGCTTGTTGGGGTTGAAGCGGTTGCCCTCGGCGTCGACGTCGGCGATGAACCCGGCGCTCGAGCCCGGTACCCACGCCGCGTCGAATGGCCAGTTCGGGCCCCAGGCCCGCAGGCCGTAGTGGACCGCGCCCGTGACGCCGGCGGCCTCGAGATCGTGTCGGGGGATCGTCACCGTCCAGCGGTCGTCGTCCGCGCCCGTTCCGCGATCGAGCGTCCGGACCAGGACCGCGTCGCTGCCGATCGCGGTCGGGTAGACGTAGACGTCGATGCGCGTCGCCCGCTCGCTGCGCACCACGAGCGCGAGCGGCGACGCGGCGGGCGGGCCGCCGCCCTCACCCGTCGCGGTCGACCCGCCGCCGCCCGCGCCGGCGCCGCTGCTCCAACCGACGCCCCCTTCGCCGCCCGCGCCGGCCTCACCGTCGCCGCAGCCGACGGCGGCGAGCGCGACGAGCGAGCAGGCGAAGCCGAGGCGTCGGGCCACCACGGCCGGAGCGTAGCTCAGAATAGAGTTACGGCACAGCGCCCCGAGCCCTCGCGCGACGGCCGGCAGCACCGGGAGGCGGGCAAGATCCTTCGGGCGTCCGATACGTCAGGAGGGCTCGAAAGGTGGTCCTCGAAATGCGTCGGATCGAAGTGTGTCTCGCGTTGGGTGTCGTCGTTTGGGGGCTCGGCTGCGCGCCTGGGGAGGCCGCCCGACAAACCGCCACCGCTCACTCGGTGGCAGGCGCTCCATCGACCGAGGTCACGACCCCACCCCCTCCGTCGGCCACCGCCCACGGGGTCGCGCACGGGAGGTTCACCGAGACGGTCGAGTTCGCGGGACCCTGCGTCGAGCGGCGTGAGTGCTACCGCCTGACCCTGCTGCCGGACGGCACGGTGCGGTTCTGGGCGCTCGACGCGATGATGGGCGGCACCTACGAAGTCGCCGGCGACCGCCTCCACTACCGTCGTGCAAAGGGCCTGCCGACCGACGCCGACGTCGTCGTCACATACGTCACCACCGACGGCTTCGAGACGTTCGCGCAAGAGGGCGTCGCCCCAGGGCCCGACAGCCTGTTCCGCCGCAAGCGCAGCTGACCCTGACGGTCAAACGCGGAACACGGCCGAGCCCCAGGTGAACCCGGCCCCGAAGACGCTCGAGACGACGAGGTCGCCCTTTTTCACGCGGCCCTCTTTGCGGTGGTGGTCGATCGTGAGCGGGATCGTGGCCGCGGTCGTGTTGCCGTAGAGCTGGATGCTGTTGAGCACCTTCTCGGGTGGGATCTCGGCGTAGTGGACGACGGCCTCGTTGATCCGGAGGTTCGCCTGGTGGGGCACGAACCAGTCGACGTCGGCCCACGTCAGGCCGGTGCTGTGGAGGGCCGCGCGCGTGCCCAGATTCATGGCCCGCACGGCGTTCAGGAACACCCGCTTGCCGTTCATCTGCGGGTACATGGTCTCGGGGACGCCCCAGTCCTCGTTGTACTTGATGTGCGGCATCTTCTTGGAGTCGAAGACCTTGAGGTGCAGGTCCATGGCGCCGCTGCCGTCGGCCCCGAGCTTCGTGTAGAGGATGCCTTCACGCGGGTCGTCGGTCTCGACCGGCCCAACGACGACCGCGCCGGCGGCGTCGCCGAACAGGACCATGACGTCGCGCCCCCGCGTCGAGTAGTCGAGCGAGTGCGAGTGCAGCTCGGCTCCGACGACGAGGACGCGACGGTACTGGCCACCGCGAACGAAGTTGTCGGCCATCTGGAGCGCGTAGAGAAACCCCGAGCATTGCTGCCGGATGTCGAAGCACGGGCAGCCATCGTCGCCGTCGATGCCGAGCCGCGTCTGGAGAAAGACGGCCGTCCCGGGGAAGTGGATGTCCGGCGAGAGCGTCGCCAGGATGATGCAATCGACCTCCTTGGCGTCGCAGCCCGCGTCGGCGAGCGCCCGCTCCGACGCCCACAGCGCGAGGTCGCTGCAGGTCGTGGACTCGTCGTTGGGGACGTAGCGGCGCTGCTCGACGCCTGTGCGCGCCCGGATCCACTCGTCGCTCGTGTCGGTCTGTTTGGTCTGCTGCCGAACGTGGCGTTCGTCGAGGTAGGCGATCTCCTCGTTCGTCACGACGCGTTCCGGAACGTACGAGCCCAGGCCGAGAATCTTGGAGCGGAGCACAGCGCGCTCATAGGCCGGCTGCGGGGTGCCGGCCACCCACGATCGCGCTCCGTCACAGAAAAGGCGCGCGCGCCAGGGCGCGAGCGAGGCGCGTTGCCACGTGCCCGAGGCCCCAGAGCGAGCCGGATCCTCCCGCGAAATCGCGGGCACCGAAGTTGCCGAGCAAACCGCCCATGGGAACCCTGAGGCAAAACGAAATCGAAGGAATCACCAACCCGGATGCGCTCCGCGACCTGCTTTACCAGGTGCTCGAGTCCGAGCTCGGCGGCGTGGAGATCTACACGGCGGCGGTCGAGGCCGCGGTCGACGAGGACCTGAAGAAGGAGTGGAAGAAGTACCTGGCCGAGACGAAGAAGCACGTGACCATCGCGCGCGACCTGCTCGTGACGATCGGCTTCGACCCCGACGCCGAGATCCCGGCGCGGCTCTTCGTTCGGCGGGTCGGCGAGACGCT
>CALKVR010000307.1 GCA_938004815.1 uncultured Polyangiaceae bacterium
CCTGACCCCGGCGCTCGACCTGGGCGACGGCACCCGGGGGCTTTTGGTCGGGTCGCGCCGCGCCCTCTTCGACACGAAAGGGGGCGTGCCCAAGCTCGCGAGCGACGACATCTCGGTGCAGCGCGCGATGGCGCTCGGGCCCGGCGAGGGCTTCTTGTTCTTCACCGGGCTCGGCCTCGCGCGAGCCAAGGGCTTCGTCGACCCTCTCGAGCCCTGGATCACGGGCAGCATCGACGACGCGTGGCTCGGCCCCGGCTTCGTCATGGCTCGAAAGTCGAACGGCGAGACCGTCGCGTTCGAGCTCGCCAGCGGCAAGCCCAAGACGGGCCTGCCGCTCGGGCTGGCGGTGGTCGCGACGTCGCCCAAGGTGGCGATCGGCCTGGCGCACGGGGGCAGGACCCATCGCTCCACCGACGGCGGCGCGACCTGGGCCGACGTCTCACGCGAGCTGACATGGGCGCCCACCAGCGTGACGGTCGAGCAGAGCGCCGTGGTCGTCTCGAGCCCTCAGCTCGGGGTCGCCGCGCGCGCGGAGCCGACCCGCTTCGTGCCTGCCCCGGTGCCGCGGCCCGCCCCGCCGCAGGCCCCGGCCGGGTGGGCGTCGACGATCTCGCCCATCGAGGTAGCGATCGCCCGGGGCGCCCCGCTCTCCGACGATCGCGTGATCGTGGCCGACGCCGGCTCGGTCTTCGTCATCGCGTCGCGGACGGGCGAGATCCTCGAGCGTGAGGGCGGCGTGCTGCCGCCCGATCGATCGTGCGAGACCCTGTCGATGTCGGACGGAGCGCTCTTCGTTTGCCCCAGCTACCAGGGCGCGGCCGTGTTCCGGCGCAAGGTGAGCGACAAGCGGACGGTGCTCGAGCGCACGTTCGCGACCACCGCCCTCTTCCACCGCGGGGCCGGCGACAGCCTGCTCTTCGCCGGCCCTTGCTCGGGCCAGCCGCGCGCGGCCGCCGCATGCGTCCGGCACGCCGACGGCACCTGGCACGACCTCGAGCGGCCCGAGCTGCGCGACACGCCCCAGGGCACGAATATTACGGTACTGTCATGGATACCGGACGGCGAGAACGCGCTCATCGTGCTGGGCGCCCCCGGGGGTGGCATCGTCGACACCAAGACGGGCGCGCGGTCGAAGCTCGAAGACGACGAGGCGAGCCAGCTCGCCTCCCACGTGCGCGTGAACGCTTCGATGGTGGTCGACCGCTTCGCCGTCACCGAGTCCGGCGAGATCGTCGGTTTCGGCGGGCAGAACGTGGGCGTGAAGATCGCGCGCACGGGCAAGGACATCACCCAGTCGCCGTTCCGCTTCGGAGGCGCGGGCGTTTCGCGAGGCCGCGTCCTCGCGTCTCAGAGCGACAAACTTTGGCAGTCGAACGATTGGGGCTTCACGTTCCAAGAAGTCGCGCCGCCGCCGCTGCCGACCTCTTCGACCACACCCGTCTGCTCCGCCGCCGGCTGCGCCCTCTACGAGTGGCTGCGCATCGGGTGGGACGCGCGGCCGGCGACCGAGGTGTCCCCCGCGCGGAAGCACCCGATCACGGTCTCGCCCCCGCCGGACGGCGGCTCCGCTCGCCCCGCGCTCCGGTGCTCGAGCTCGGGCGACGCCGCGCGCAAGCTGGCGGCGCCCCGCGGCGGAGAAGAGCGCGTTGGCTTCGGCGCCGAAATGCTGAGGATCAGCGAGAGCTCGTACTTCGCCGCGTTTCCGCGCGGGCTCGTGGGCGGCACGCTCGGAACCACCGAGGCGGGCAACCTCCGCGCCTTCGTCACCGGGACTCGCCCCGGCGTCACCGCTGACGGCACGATCGCCAGCACCGCGGCGCCGCGTCGCGTGCGCACGCTCGTCCCCTTCGACCCCAAGGGCGGCACGCTGAGCGCCACGTTTCGCGTGGCCGAGCTGCTCGACGCCGCGCGCGCGGTGGGCGGCGCCGTCCCCGACCTCTCCCAATCGGACGAACGCGGCTACTCCGTGATCGTCTCCGGAGACGTCCCGAGCGTCGTGCTCGGCGGCGTTGCCGGCCCGCTCCTCTGGATACGGCAAAAGGGCGCACCGACTCCCCTCTCGCTCGGCCTCGACGTCTCCGACGGCGCCGTCGTCTCCGCGGCTCAGACGGGCCCCGACGAGATCGCGGTGCTCCTCGAGGACTACGTGGGCGGCACCACCGTGCGGCGCCTCGCCAAGGGCAAGGCCGAAGACGCGTTCACCCTCCCGCCCTGGCCCGACGCGTCACCGCCGATCACGCCCGACGTGCTCGCGGTCGGCCCCGACGGCAAGCTCGCCTTGATCCGCGTGCCCACGCGTACACCCCCGACCGCGGACCAACCGGCGTTGCTCCTCACCGCCGGCGCCGCGCCGGCGCGGCTCGCCCC
>CALKVR010000308.1 GCA_938004815.1 uncultured Polyangiaceae bacterium
GATGGTCTCCACCATGGCCTTCTTTCCGGAGCTGTACGCGCCCAATACGATCAGCGCGATCTCGAGCTTGAGGTGGGGATTGTAGGCGGTGGGCGGCCCGCCGATGCCGACGTTCTTGGACGCGCTCGAGATGTTGCCGGGGCACTTGGTGGCGTCCTCGAGGCGCGCGGCCGGCTTCTTGTTGAAGCTCACCCATTGGCTCCCCTGCTCGGTCACGTTCCCGCAGCAGCTGACCTTGTCTCGCTTGTTTCCGCGCGCAGCCTCGAGGTTGTTGACGAAGATGTTGTCGGACCCGGTGGCGATCTCTTTCTGACCCGTGTGCTTCTTGGAGACGTAGTACTCGACGCCCTTCTCGATCGCCTTCGAGACCAGGTACTCGACGCCCCAAGACAAGAGGAACGCGCCCCATCCGGCAGGGCCCAGGGCGAGCGAGCCCACCTTTGCGATCTTGTAGATCGTGTAGCCCGTCTTGGCCGCGTCGACCGCGATGTTCGCGATCTTGCCCATGGCCTTGCCCTTCATCTTGCCATGGTTGATGAGGTCGGTTCGCCTGGCCGCACCTTTGACTTCGCTCACGGCTCCTCCTGTGCGTCGACGGGTTGGTACGTCTCCATGAATCGTTCGGCGACCTCCCGGATCGCGTCCTCGGCCGCGAGCGGACCGCTCGAGCGGAAGATCCAGACCCAGTCGCCGAGGGGCCAAAAGATGCTGAGCTCGAAGAGCGACGTCTGCCCCCCGACCCGCATCGAGACCAGCTCTGCGCCGTACGCGGGCTTGTCGACCATGCGCTGCTCGACCAGCTCGAAGGCCGGCAGCGACATCCGAAAGCGCTCGAGCGCCGCGTCGAAGCGAGCGCGCCAGGTGTCGCTTCTCTCGAAGGGAGCGACGAGCACCTTCACCTCACCGGCCTGGTAGACGTAGTTGGTGTGGTCGACCCACTCGTCCTCGACGTCGAACAGACACTCGGTGGCGTGGATGGTCTTCATCAGCGCTTCCGAAATCGGACGGATTGGAGCGTGCTCTCGGCGCGGCGGTCGACGTGCCCGCGCTGGGCCATGGGCCCCACGAACTGGAACGTCACTTCGAGGTCGTAGTAGGGGACGCTGACGAAACGGTAATATTCGCCCGTCGTGCCCGAGCGGGCGAACAGGCCCACGTCCTCGCCCTCGAGCGGGCCGACCTGACGCCACTCGTGGCGAATGATCTTTCGCTCGTCGTATTCGCCCATCGGCAGGTCCTCGATGAGCTTCGCCACCGGGATGGGGCCCGTCTCGGGGATCTTGGCTCGGCCGACCATGAGGTAGGAGCGCTCGTCGTCGGTCGGCCGAAAGATGTTGAGCGTCTGCTCCTCCCAGGCGTCGCCGGGCAGCTCGAAGTGAAAGAAGGCGGTGGAGAACCAGCTCATGGTAGGTCCACCACGTGCGCGACCTCGGGCATCGCTCGCACCGCGTTCGACGCCGTCGCCACGATGATCTGCGTCTTGGTGGTCCACCGCAGCATCGCGCGGACGAGCTGGACGGCGCCGTCGTCGCCGAAGCCGAGTTCGGGCGCGTCGAGGAGGAGCCCCGACTCGACGATCGGCGACTTGGCCGTGTAGTACGCCATGAGGAACGCGTGGCGCTCGGAGGACGAGAGCGTGTTGTACGTGCGCTCGACGCCGGTGCTCTTGTTGCGCAGCCCGGGGACGAAGCTGATGCCCGTGCGTTTCAGCCCCACGAGCTCGAGGTCGGGGAAGATCTCGGCGAAGCGAGCGGCCCCGAGCGCGCGGGCGGCCGCGAACTGCGGCTGGTCGAGCATGTCGTAGATCTCTGCGAACTTGGTGTTGCGCGTCGTCAGCCGCTCGTTGACGGCTGCTTCGTTGGCGCCGTAGCTGAGCGGCCCCGAGAGGTCGCGCGTGTCGTGCATGTAATGAACCGAGCCGCGCTCGGCGTCGCCCCGCTGCGCGAGCAGAGCCTGGAGCAGCTTGGGGTGCTCGGGCGGCACCGCGACCTTGCCCAGGATCGACTCCGCGCTGAGGAGCCCCTCTTGCGCGCTCGCCCCGGCGCGGGTGAGCTCGGCTGCGCTCGGCTCCCAGTCGAGGCGCACCTTCGCGGAGCCGCTGTTCGACCCGACGAGGGCGTCCCACCGGGAGTCGGGGGTGCCGTAGTCCGACACCTTCTCTTTGGCGGCGGCGATCGTGTCGAGGAAGGCCGTCTTGCCGCGCGCGAAGCCGCCGTGGACGACGACGAGATCGATGTCCCTGTGAGGCATGTCCTTTTGCAGGCCGTCGAGGCCTCGGATACCCAGCATCGAGAAGTAGCGGATGCGCATGGTGTCTCTCTCTAGCCCCCGGCACCGGCGGCCGGTTGGAGCCCGGTCTTGGTGGATTGGATCTTGATGCAGCCGTCCTCGATCACGATCTTCCTGCTGCTCTCGACCGCGAGCGCCTTGCCGGCGGTGCGGTTCGCGATCGTGATGGTCTCGTCGGTCGATTTGACCTGAATGCCGTCGCTCCCCACCGTCATCTCGAAGTTGCCGCGCACGTCCTCGAGCCGCTTGCCCTTGACCTTGAGGATCTGATCGGTGCCGATCTTCACCTCTTGGGTCTCTTTGATCTCGGTGTGCATGCGGTGACCGACCTCGAGCTGGTCGTCGGTGCCGATCTGGCAGGCGCGGTCGTTGCGCACCACCGTGCGCCAGCAGTTGTTGACGACGATGTTCAGGTCTTTCTGGGCCTGGAGATAAAAGATCTCGCTCCCATTGGTGTCCTGCATCTTGATGCCGCTGCCCTGCCAGCTGTGGTTGATGCCCGTGGGTGAGGCGGCTTGGAACGGTCCCTGCGTCGTGACGGCGCTGCTCATCTCCGACGACGACATCGGGGTGCCGCCGCCGAGGAGGCTGCTGCCGCCGGTCGCGCCGGCGCCGTCGGCCGCGCCCATCACGAGCCGGGGGGTCGACTCGCTGAAGATGCCCGACACGTCCTTGTACTTGGGGAGCTTGTCGGGGGGCGGGTTCGTCTCGGTGTACACGCGGCCGATGACGACGGGCCGGTCGGGGTCACCGCCGAGA
>CALKVR010000309.1 GCA_938004815.1 uncultured Polyangiaceae bacterium
GGTTCTCGGGGAGGAGGATCGGATCGTCGATCGCTCCCGTCGAGGGCGCGGCGGCGGCGGACGCGGGGACCAGGAGCGCGAGGGCGGCCGTGAGGCGGCGAAGCACGCGGCGAGCGTGGTTTCGCCCGG
The DNA here is from genome assembly GCA_938004815.1 of uncultured Polyangiaceae bacterium. GTDB lineage: Bacteria > Myxococcota_A > Polyangia > Polyangiales > Polyangiaceae > Xiheicaenibacterium. Next base: position 130 of record CALKVR010000309.1, read on the forward strand.
CTCGGGCGTCAACGCCGGCGCCGTTCCGCGGTACGCTCCGTCGCCCATGCCGAGCCGCCCGTCGACCGATACCGAGCGCTTCGCCGCGCGCATCGTCGGGCGGAGGGCGCTCCACTACGCGGACGGCGCCTGCGACGAGGATGACAGACCTGCCTTCGTACGCGCCGCTTCGGGTGTGATCCAGGTCGGAGACGACCTGTGTGTGCTCCAGGACGACGCGTCGTTCATCGCGGTGGTCGGTCGCGACGGGAGCGTGCGCGCCATCTCGCTGCCGCGTGGCCCCGGCGGGCGCAGGCGGTTCGAAGAGGCGCTCGGCAACCGCCTCGACAAGCTCGATCTCGAGTGCGGCGTCGCCCTCCCGGCAGCGGGCGGCGACGTCCTGTTGGCGTTCGGGTCGGGCTCGCTGCCGGTCCGCGAGGTCGCCGTGCTCGTCGATCCGCGGTTGGCCACCGACGCGCCCGTGGTCGACGCCACACGATTCTACGCCTCGTTCCGCGAGGCGCTCGGGATCGCGCGCGCCACCGTCAACGTCGAGGGGTGCGTGATCGCAGGCGACCGACTGCGCGTTTTTCAGCGGGGGCCGCGCGCGGCGTCGGTCGACTTCGAGCTCGCCGCGCTCGAAGCGTGGGTGAGACGGGGCGCGAGCGGCGATGCTCCGCGCGCCGTCGCGACCCGCTCCTACGAGCTCGGGCGCGCCGGTCACGTCGGCTACGGGTTCAGCGACGCCGCGGCGTTGCCCGACGGCCGGGTGGTGTTCCTCGCGGTGGCCGAGGACACCGACGACCCGGTACTGGACGGCGCGGTGCTGGGGTCGATCGTCGGCGTCATCGACGGCGATCGGGTGAGCACCACCCCGCTCCTCTCGTCGAATGACGAATTCGTCATGGACAAGGCCGAAGGTATCGCCGTCGATCCTGCGCGACCGGGGCGACTTTGGGTCACGCTCGATCCGGACGACCCCGAGCGCCCTGCCGACCTCTGCGAGGTCGAGGTGCTCGGCCTCTGATCAGGCGCTGGCGCCCTTGACGCGCTCGGCGTCGGCGCCGAGCGTGGCGAGCTTGTTTTCCATCCGCTCGTAGCCGCGGTCGAGGTGATAGACGCGGAGCACCTCGGTCTCGCCCTCGGCGACGAGCCCCGCGATGACGAGCGACGCGCTGGCCCTGAGATCGGTGGCCATGACCTGCGCGCCCTGGAGCTTCGACGGCCCGCGCACGACGGCGTGGTTGCCGTCGGCCTCGATGTCGGCGCCCATGCGGCGGAGCTCGGGCACGTGCATGAAGCGGTTCTCGAAGATCGTCTCTTTGATCGTCGACGTGCCCTCGGCGAGCGTCGACAGCACCATGAGCTGGGCCTGCATGTCGGTGGGAAAGCCGGGGTGGGGCTCGGTCGTCAGGCGGATGGGCTTGATGGCGCCGGGGCGCGTGATGCGGGCGGCGGTGCCCTCACGGGTGATCTCGACGCCCATCGTCTTGAGGGCCGCGCAGGTCGCGTGCATGTCTTCGAGAGGGGCGCCCTCGAGGAGGACGTCGCCCCCTGCGGCCGCGGCCGCGACCATGTACGTGCCGGCCTCGATCCGGTCGGCCTGGATCGCGTGGTCGAACGGCGCGAGCTCGTCGCGGCCCTCGATCTCCATCACGTCGGTGCCGGCGCCCGTGACGGTCGCACCCATCTTGTTGAGCACGCGCGCGAGCTCTTCGATCTCGGGCTCGCGAGCGGCGTTGACGAGGCGCGTGCGCCCCTTGGCGAGGGCCGCCGCCATCATCAGGTTCTCGGTCCCCGTCACCGTCGGCATGTCGAAGACGATCTCGTCGCCGCGGAGGCGCGGCGCGGTGGCGAGGATGTAGCCGCGCTCGAGCCGGATGGTGGCGCCGAGCTTCTCGAGGCCCTTGAGGTGCTGGTCGACCGGGCGCGAGCCGATCTG
>CALKVR010000310.1 GCA_938004815.1 uncultured Polyangiaceae bacterium
CCGCCCCCCGGGTCGCAGGCGCAGAGGACCGCTTGCAGGATCGCGCAAGCGCACAAGCCCCTCACAGAACGTCCTTCAGCAGCTTCTCGAGCGACGCCTCGTCGACGAAGCCGCTGGTGCGGTGCACGATCCGCCCCTCGCGGTCGATGATGATGAGGCTCGGGAGCGTGCGAACCGCGTAAGCCCGCTGCGTCTCGCCCGTACCGTCCACCACGATCGGGTACGACAGGCCCTTTTGCTGGGCGTAGAGCTGGGCCATCGCAGGCTCGTCGTCGTGGACGTTGAGGCCAACCACCTTGAGCCCGCGGCCCTGGTGCCGCCTCGCGAGCCGGTCGAGGATGGGCGTCTGCATCGCGCACGGCTGGCACCAGGTCGCCCAGAAGTCGAGGAGCACCGGGCTGCCCTTCAAATCCTCGAGCGAGAGGCGCGACCCGGTGTCGCCGTTGTGGATCACCGGGAGCACGAAGGCCGGGGCCGGGAGGGCTTGGACCTCGCCCTGCGAGAACGACAGGCGCGGCAGCAGCATGAGCGCCCCCAGGGCGAGGGCCGCGATTAGGGCGGCCGCCGGGGCAAAACCGACGCCCGATCCGGGAGCTTTCTCGGCCGACATCCGGCCGAGAGCCTAGCAGGCCTTCGGGGCGGCGGCCGGGTTGGTCTTGTCGGCAGAAAGCCCCCCAGAGTACGTTGTCGCCCGCCATGGCCAACTTCCCCCCGGACGACAAAGCCCTGCAAGAGGCGGCCCTCCAACCCAAGGCGCAGGCGGCCGAGGACGGTAACTTCCGGCGCGGGAGGTTCAACCCGATCTTCATCCTGATCGCGATCGTCGCGATCCTGGGTGGAGCGGCGGCGCTCTACTTCGGCATCAAGAAGGACAAGGAGCGCATGCTCCCCGAGCAGATCGCGAAGGAGAAGCAGAACATCTTCGTCCTTCCCGAGCCCGATCAGGTGCCCAAGTGGCGCAGCTGGGTCGCCTCCGAAGAAGAGGACATGGTCCAGGAGGCCCTCATCCAGCTCGGCCACCTCGAGGACCCCGAGGCGATCAAGCTCGCCACCGCCGCGCTCGCGCGAAAAAACCACGCCATCAACGGCGTGGCGGCGCAGGTGCTCGCGCACTTCGGCTCGCCCGCGGCCGACGAGGGCAAGCCGGCCTTGCTCGAGGCGCTGAAGCTCGCCGACGACTCGGATCGCCCCCAGATCGTCTGGGCGCTCGTGGTCCTCAAAGAGCCGAGCGTCTTCAAAGAGGCGATGGAGCTCTACCGCACCGCCAAGCTCGCCAAGGTGCAGCGCCTCGGCGGCGGCAACGCGTTCGACCCCGAGAAGCTCGCGACCCTCGTCTCGACCGACGAGCTCGCGGCGATGGCGGGCGACTCGAGCAATGCGGTTCGGCAGCTCGTCGCGACCGTCATCGCGCGCACCGGCGACCCCAAGTACACCGACGTCCTCATCAAGCTCGTGAACGACGAGGATATCGACGTGGCCGGCCAGGCCGCGAACGGCCTCGGCAAGATCGGCGACGCCAAGGCCCGCGATCCTCTCCTCAAGAAGCTCGCCGAATCGAGCAAGGAGCACCGCCAGAAGTTCCTCGAGGCCCTGCGCGACGGCATCGGCGGCGAGGGGCTCGTGCTCGCGCTCGCGAGCGTGGCCAAGGAGCCCGAAGAGCGGAACTGGTTCCAGATGGAGCAGATCTTCAAGATGCTCGAGGGCCTCGCGGATCCGCGCGCGGCGGACGCGCTCGTCGCCTGGGCCGAGCAGACCCCGCCGCCCGCGCCTCACTGGCGCAGCGAGGTCGGCATGCGCCTCGCCGAGATCGGCGACATCCGCGCGACGAAATACCTCGCCGAGCGAATGGCGATCGATCCCGAGCAGATGTACCCGAAAGAAAAGTTCTGGCAGCACGACGCCGGCGGCCACCTCTCCAAGACCGACAACCAGCGCGTCTGGGCGTCGCGCATGCTCGCCGACCTCGCCGTCATGCACCCCGACAAGAAAGAGGAGCTGAAGGTCGGCGAGGCCGCCGTCATGAAGTGGCTCACCGACAAGCCGCAGCCGCACGCGAACGGCCTCAGGTTCCTCGCCAACATCCAGAGCGACGAGGCGAGGCAGAAGCTCCGCGAGTGGGCGTTCCCCGACGCGCCTCTGCCCAAAGAGGGCGCGCAGCCGCCGTTCCCCACCGAGTTCGAGACCGCCCAGAGCGCGCTCCGCTACCTCGGCAAGATGAAGGACGAGGAGAGCTTCGACAAACTGGTCAAGCAGTTCGAGCGCAAGAAAGACAAGAAGATGTGCATCACCAACGACTGCCTCATGGGGGCGGGGTTGGCGATGCTCGGCATGGCGCTCCGCGCCGTCGCGTACGGCGCGGCGCAGGGCCTCGGTGAGTGGGGCGACAAGCGCGCGGTCAAGCCGATGATGGAGCTCATCGAGGACGAGACCTGGCACGAAGAGGCGCGCCTCGCCGCGTGTGAGTCGCTCGCCTGGGCCGCCGCGCCCGAAGACATGAAAGAGATCGCCAAGCGGGCGATCAAGTTCGGCAAGGAGCAGAACAAGGCCAAGCAGTTCATCGGCGCCTGCTACGCGACGACGCTCTCGCTGCGGCCGATGCCCGAGGTGGTGCCGGAGCTCGAGAGCCTGCTCACGCCCGAGCTCGATCCGAGCCTGCGCTACGCCTTCGCCGTGTCGATCGGCGCGACGAAGATCGACGATGCCACGCGCGACAAGCTCTTCGAAAAGATGAAAGACGTCGAGCTCCGGAACGCGGCCGCCCTCGCGCTCGTCCGCGGCGGCGACACCAGCACCGCGACCCGCACCGTCGCGATGTACGGCGACTACGGCAAAGAGGCGATGAACGACCTCAAGGACGCGTACTTCCGCGCCTACGGGTTCTGGAGCGACGTCGACTTCAAGCAGGGCAACCTGTACCGCTGGGTCGAGAACGCCGAGGCGATCGCCAGGGTGAAGGTCTTCGAGGCGCCTCAGCTCTGGGCGATCGAGCGGCTGCAGTCCCAGTTCGACAACCTGCGCTACGACAACGGGCCGCACTCGGAGACGCGCGTCGTCTTGCGCTTCCGCTTGGTCAACGCCGCCAAGACCGGCGACGACAAAGAAAAGGTGAACGCGATCCGCACGCTCAAGTTCATGAAAGAAAAGGGCGTCTTGATGGCTCTCCGCGACGAGAAGGGCAAGACCGGCGAGCTCGCCAAGAAGGCGTTCTACGAGCTCATGAACCCGAAGCCGATCGTCCCCGAGGACCTCAAGACCCTGCAGGCCGAGCAGAAGGCGAAGATGAAGGGCGAGAACAACTGATGGCCAATTGGCGAGACGAGCTCAACGAAGCGGTCAAGACCAAGGCCGAGCGAGAGGCGGAAGAGGCCGCAAAGCAGCGCCAGCGCGTGCAAGAGGCGCTGGCGTCGGCGCAGGGCGCGATGGCGCTCGGGATCGACGCGCTCAAGTTCGCCGCCGAGCGAATCGCCGAGAAGGGCCAGGCGGCAAAGCTCAGCGAGCAGGGCGGCGGCGCCCGGCTCGATCTGGCGACGTTCTCGCTCGTGCTCGAGCTCGATCGCGAGACGGCCGTGATCAAGGTGACGTTCCTCGAGGGCAAGCCGCGTGAGTTCGACTTCGCCCGCGACCGGCACATCGCCGCCGCCGACGTCGAAGAGTACGTGGGCCGGCGGACGGTCGAGCTCGTCCGCAACGCCCAGAAGGCCCAGCCTTGGTGACGCCCGGCGAGGGCGCGCTGGTCGTCGTCCTCGTCAACGCGCCCCCGGCGGATGCGCCGCGAATCGCTCGAGCGCTCATCGAGCGGCGAATCGCGGCGTGCGTGAACGTCATCCCGGGTGTGAAGAGCTTCTACTTCTGGGACGGCGCGCTGCAGGAGGACGACGAGAGCACCCTCGTCGTGAAGACCACGTCGGCCGCGCTCGAGGCGCTCACGGCCGCGGTGAAGGAGCTGCACCCGTACAGCGTGCCCGAGGTGATCGCGCTGCCGCTCGCCGAGGGCGGCAACGCCGCGTACCTCGACTGGGTGCGCGGCTCGGTCACGACGCCGTGAGGTCGAACGTCGCGATCGCGCTGGCGCTCCTCGCCTGCGAGCCGCCGAGCAAAGAGCCCGCTCCGATCCCGGCCTCGACGTCGGCACCGCCAGAGGCGGAGACCTCGGCATCGGCATCGAGCTCGCCATCGGCATCGCCATCGGCATCGGCCTCGAGCTCGGCGTCGGCATCGGCGGAGCCCGCGCTGCCCGGTCGAACGGACGGATGCCCCGACGGCATGGTGCGGGTGGAGGGCGCGTACTGCCCCAACGTCGAGCAGAGGTGCCTCGAGCACCACGAGGAATACGAAAAGGACCAGCGAAAGAAGCGAAAGGCCGCCGAGGAGGGCAAGAAGTACAAGAGCACCGTGAGCGAGCGTTGCCTGCGCTACGCCGCGACCGAGTGCCTCTCGAAAGAGAAAAAGACGCTCAGCTTCTGCGTGGACCGGTACGAGTTCCCCAACCAAAAGGGCGAGCTGCCTGCGCTCCTCGTGAGCTGGACCGACGCGAAGAAGACGTGCGAGGGGCTGGGCAAGCGCCTCTGCACCGAAGACGAGTTCAATTTCGCGTGCGAGGGCACCGAGATGCTGCCGTACACCTACGGCCTCGAGCGCGACGCCAACAAGTGCAGCATCGACAAGGCCTACCGAAAGCGCGAACGAAAGCTCTACCGCTACGAGCGGTGCATGAAGCACCCGGGCTGCAAGGAGCACCTCGAGCACCTCGATCAGCGCCTCCCGGCCGGGTCGCTGCCCGATTGTGTGTCACCGTTCGGCGTCTACGACATGAACGGAAACATCAACGAGTGGGTCGAGCTCCCCGGCAAAAAGTACCCCGATCGCAGCGGCCTGAAGGGCGGCTGGTGGGGCCCCGTGCGCGGGCGGTGCAGGCCCACCGTCGATTTCCACAAAGAGGACGACTACGGCTACGAAGAAGGCTTCCGCTGCTGCAAAGATGCGGGATAGCCTTGGGGCCATGCTGAAAAGGCTCGCTGCGCTTGCGCTCTTCGCCGTGCCGGTCTCGCTCTTTGCCTGCGCGAACGAGCGCGACGCCGAAGACCCGTCGATGATGCAGGGCCAGTACGGCCAGCAGCGAGGCCCAGGCATGCAGCAGCCCGGCATGCAGCAGCCCGGCATGCAGACCCAGCCGCAGGCCGCGCCGAACCCGCTCGCGCCGCCGTGCTCGATGGATTCGCAGTGCCTGACCGCCAAGTGCAACATCTCGGCAGGCAAGTGCCAGGTGCCGTGCGCGTCTGCCAACGACTGTCAGGCGGGGTACGTCTGCACGGTCGGCGCGTGCGTCCCGCCGATCCCCGGCGCGCCCGCGCAATAAGCTCCCCTCCCCGGTCACGGGCACGTGCCCCGACTCATCTCTCGTATCCTCGGCGATCGGACGATCGCGCTCGTCTACCTGACCATCCTGCTCCTCGGGGTGTCGTACGGGCTCGCGCTCTCGATCGCCGGCGTGTTCCTCGAGGAGCGCGGCTTCGACAAGCCCGCCATCGGCTGGCTCGTCACGTTCTTCGCCGCGGGCATCGGCGCGCTCGCGGTCCCGTCAGGTGCGCTGCTCTCCCGCTTCGGTCCGAAGCGCGTGCTCGTCGTGAGCCTGATCGGCTACGGCGCTGCCGCCGCCGCGTTCCCGCTCATGGACTCCTACGTCGGCTTCGGCCTCGCGCGGTTCTTCGACGGCGCGTTCTCGGTGGGCGTCTGGGTCAGCAGCGAGACGATCCTCCTCGCGCGCGCGCCGAAAGAAGAGAAGGCCTTCTTCATGAGCGTGTACGCGATCGCGCTCGCGGCCGGCTACGTCATCGGCCCGCTGGTGAACCGCGGTCTGATCGAGGTCGCGCCCAAAGCGGCCGCCTTCTACGCGGGGGCGGGCGTCGCCACCGTCGCGGCCGTCGTCTGCGCCGTCTTCCTCGACCCCGCGCGGTCGAACGAGTCTGCGACGGGTGAAGCGCTCGGGGGCGAGGCGACCGAGGGCGGCGGGCTCACGACCGGGCAGGTCTTCAAGAAGATCCGCGCGGCGTGCTTCGCCACCTTCGCGTACGGCTATTTCCAGGCGAGCGTGGCGATGTTCTTGCCGCTCTACCTGATCGGCCACGGCATGACCGAAGAGGACACGATCCTCATCCCCGCGTTCTTCGCCGGCGGGATGCTCTCGTCGGTGGTCGTCGCCGGCAAGCTGGCCGACAAGCACGGCCACCTGTTCATCATGCGCGTGCTAGGCAGCGTCGGAACCGCGGCGATCCTGAGCTTCGTCATGACGCGGAACGAGCTCGCCGTCTACGCGCTCGTCTTCATCGCGGGCGCGTCGCTGGCCGCGCTCTCGCCAGTCAGCCTGGGCCTCCAGGGTCGCGTCCTCGCACCGCGCGATCTGCAGCGCGGCGGCGGGCTCTACAACGCGGCCTACGGTCTCGGCATGTGCATCGGCCCCCCCATCTCGGGCACGGTCTTCAAGCGCATCGACGGCGACACGATGATCTTGCACTTCGCCGGCCTGTGGGCCGCGTTCGTCCTCGCCACCGTCCTCTGGCGCAGGGACGACCCGCGCCTCTCCTCCCCCCTCGCCGAGCGAGGGGGGCCGGGGGCGTGAAAGAGCAGCACCGAGGTCATCAAGCACGACGACGACGCCAGTCTTTCCATCCTGTTAGGCGAGGTCGGCGACCTTCTTCTCGTACTCGGCCTTGGTGATGACGCCGTCCGCCAGCTGCCGGCTCAGCGTCTCCATGTGGCTCTTGGTCTCGGCCTGCTTGAGGCTCACCGCCTCTTTTTGCTGGGCGTACGCGGCCTTCGCGTCTTTCTTGGCGCGCTCGAGCTCGCTCTTGAGCATCGACGCGTCGGTGCCGCCCGACTCGAAGTAACGCGCCGCGACCGTGCCGAGGGCGAACGTCGAGACGAAGGCGCTCGCGGCGCCCACCGCGCTGCCCCAGCCGGGGACGAACTTCGCCAGGTTGCTGAGGGCGATGCGCAGGCCCATGCCGAGGCCCGCGCCCGCGAGGAGCTCGGCCGCGCCTTTGGCGTCGACCTTCTTGCCGTAGTACTGGCCGACATCGCGGACGAGCTTGGTCTGGAGCGCGGTGACCGCGAGATCGGTCGCGATGGCCAGGCCGGGGATGGGGAACGCGCCGAGCGCGGCCGAGAGGATCGCGTACTTGAGGGTGTCCTCGCGGATCTCGAGCGCGCGGCGCTCGGGATCGACGATCTCGGCGATGTGCGACGGCAAGACGGTGTCCTCGGCCTCCTCCAAGAGGCGCTTGAGCGCCGAGCGGTTCTCGGGGACGAACCCGAGCCGAGCCTCGATCTGACCGAGCAGGTGCTCTTCGTCGAGGGTGCAAGCCGCGTCGGCGTGGGCGAGCGCGTAGACCGACTCGTAGGTGGCGCGCTTCGAGGCGTCGCTCTTCAGCTCGGCGAGCTCGTCCTCGAGCGTGAAGGTCGAGCCGAAGAGCGACGCGAGCGTGACGCCCTCCAAGCGCGCCTCCGCGATCGCCTCTTCGATCATCTGCTCTTCGGGGTGCGTGAGCACGCCGTCCGCGCGCGCCATCGCCACGAGGACGCGCAAGCTCGCCAGGGTTTCCCGTTCGGTCATCGCCAAACATTACACCGAACGGACCGCGAGCCTCACCGGTCGAAGCGAAGGCCCATGACGAAGCTGGACCAACGCTCTTGAAACGCCGCCATGTCGCGCTCGCCCAGGGTCTCGACCAGCGTCGCGTAGCCCGTGGGGTCGGCCCTCTTGGCGGCCCTGAACGCTCTGTAGAACCGGACCAAGAGGCCCTTTTGCTGGAGGTAGTACATCAGGTAGCGCGCCTGCGCGTAGTTGGTCCCGGTGTCCTCGTCGTAAAAAGCGTGGTCGCTCATCGCCGCGAGCGCCTTGAACGTCGGCACGCGCCCGCGCGCGAGCGCGCGCTGCAGCCCCGGGAGCCGCCAGTTGGTGTACCCGACGATGTGGCCGTTCTCTTCTCCCGACTGCTCGAAGAGCGACCCGAGCCCCTCGTTCAGCCAAGCCGGCGCGTCGTCGAAGTCGGCCTCCACGTACGGGTGCACGATCTCGTGCACGAGCGTGCCACCGCCAGTCGCGATGTTCATGAACAGGCCCCCGTTCTGCCGCGAGTAGAAGCCGTAGGGCGTGCCCGGGTCGTCGCCGGTCAGGCGCACCACGCCGCGCTCGTAGCTGGCCGCGCTCTTGAAGAGAAAGACGTTCAGGATGCGCTGGGGCCGCTTCTCGAAGAAGTCTTGCTCGAGCTTGTCGGCCGCCCACCGAACCGTCTGCGCGCGACGCGCCAAGACCTCGGGCGTGTCGTCTCCGACGACGACGAACGGGTCTTCGATGCGGAACGAGAGCCCGTTCATCCCGAGCGCGGTGAGCCGCTCCTTGAGCGCGAGCACGTGCTGCGCGTACGCGGCGGGCTCGAACGTGCCGGTGCGCTTCGGCGGGTCGCGGAGATCGGCGGGGCGGAGCGGCAGGCTCACGAGCGTCCCCTGGTCGGTCTCGTACTTGAGCGGCCAAAGGTCGATGAGCCGTTCGCGCGGCATCCGCAGGTAGCCCCCCTGATCGATCGCGGGGTCGTGGTAGACCACCTGGTCGGCGTCCCGGTCGTAGCCCACGACGAGGCGGAAGTGCTCGGTGGTCTGGGGACGCTCGTCGAAGCGCGTGCACACGATCGTGGGGACGCCCGCCGCGAGATCCGCGAGCACCCGGTCGAAGCTCCCCGCGAGGGCGGGCCCCGGATTGGTGGCGTCGACGCGCGTCCAGACCGGGCCCACGTCGAAGCCCAGGTTCTTGGCGCCGGCGGCGAGCTCACGCGTGATGGCGCCCCGCCCCAGCGCGGGGTCGACCGCGGCCGCCGCGAACACGCCGTCCTGATCGTAGGCGCGACCCAGACGCCGGGCCGCCATCTCGATGCACGCTTCACCGCAGAAGTCGGGCCGCTGCCGGACATGGGGCACGCCGTCGAGGACGATCGTCCCGGGCCCCGAAGGCGCCGGTACGCGAACGGGCGCGGGCGCGGCCACGCGATCCGGGCCGCGCACGTCTCCGCACGCCAACCCGAGGCTCGCCGAGCCCAGCATCCAGACAAAGCTTCGCCGCTGCATGGTCGTTCGTCGTTCCGCGGGGCCGAAGTGTGACCTGGCTGCGGGGGCTCAGACCATGCGCAGCGCGAGGAAGTCTTGCTCGTCGAGGCCGGGAGCCCCTAGCTCACGAAGCGCCTCGTTGAGGAGCGGGAGCGGCACCGTGGTCGGCAGCGGCACCTCGAGGCCGATCGGCAGCCCCGCGTCGTCGTAGTGGGCGGTCATCGGCGGCCGGATCGGGATCGTGCGGCCGCACTTGCCGCTCGCGCCCTCTCTCAGGTGCAGGAACGCTGCGACCGGCTTGCCCTTGCGGAAGACGATCTCGACCCTGGGCCGCACGCGCTCGGAGCTTGCCACGTCACCGGAAGGTGAAGAATTTTTTCTCTTTCGGCAAGGTCACATAGAGGGCCCCCCGGCCATCCCAACCGATATCGCTCGCCGCCTCGGCGAACGGCTGCTTGAACGCGGTCGAGCCGTCGTGGCGCCGGAACGCGACGAGGTCCGAGCCGGCGCCTCGGTTCACCACCGAGACGATGTAGTCCTCGAAGATCACCGGCTGCCGGGCGAGGACTCCCGCCTCGGTTCGCCAGACGGTGGCCCCCGTCTTCAGGTCCACCGACGACAGGAACGCGGTCGACGTCTTGGGGTCGTAGCTGATCGGGCTGTTGACGAGGAGGAGCCGCTCGTCGAGCACCGTCGCGTAGGCGAGCGGCCGCGCGCCCGACGACGGCTCGATGGGCCCCAGGGCGAACGGCGCGAAGTCGAGGACCCTGTCCACCTTCTCGGCCTTGATGATCGCGATGAACCGGAGACCGTAGGCGAGGATGACGTCGTCGCCGTCGCGCGAGGCCCAATGGATGCTCTCGAGCCCGAGCTCGCGCGGGTAGAGGTGGCTCGGCCCGTTCGGGTACGCGTTCATCGCGAACTCGGGCCGCGTCTCACCCTTCTTCGGCGGCACCTCGCGCCCGGTCGGGTAGTACAGATCACTCTCTTTCACGGGGACGAAGCGCCGGGGCTGCACCGTCTTGCGAGGCCCATCGGTGCGCGTCTTGGCCTTGGTGAGCGGCTGTACGGGCACCGGCTCGACCTCGGTGAGATCGATCCCGGCGCGCCCGCTGGCCCGCTCGATGAAGAAGTTTCCCGCCGCCTCGAGCCCCTTGGCCAAGCTCGCGTCTTGCGGGAGAACCTTCGCGATCTCGACCAAGGCGGGACCGTCGCGGTGGTCGAGCGCGATGGCCGCGTTGGTGAACCAGCAGCGGGTGATCTCGCCGGTCGGGATCGACGCGTCGGCATCGCCGAGCTTGACCATCTGCCCGAGCTCCACCTTGGCCGCGGCCGGGGACGGCGTGATTTCGAACGTCTCGACCGACTCGTCGCCCCAGGCGAAGACGCGATTGGCGTTGCCGAAGACGTGGTCGGCGCGCGCCGAGAGCGGGGCCGTCGCCACCACCTTGCCCGTCGCCAGATCGATGACGTTGAGCTTCGAGTCGCCGGCCGGCTTCGTGTAGGCCTGGCGGGCGACGCGGCGATCCTCGTCGGTGGTCGTGCTGAAGCCGACGACCGCGTAGCCCGCCGACACGTGCATCGTGTAGCTCGTCGCGATGGCGGCGTCGCTGATCCAAGCGACCTTGTCGGTCGTGAGATCGTAGGCGACCACGAACCCGTCGGGCTTCGCGCCGAGCCCGTCCCCGTCGTGAGCGAACTGCGCGACGAGCAGGGGCCCGACGACCTTGGCGTCGCGCACCTGGGCGTTGATGCTGTTCGGATCGACCATCGGAGGGGGCGGGATCGAGACCGGCGACGACGAGGGAGGGAGCATCGGCCGATCGGGGACCGCGGGGACGACGACGGGCTTGAGCACCGCCTTGAAGCCCTCGGCGACGACCGGCAGAAAATCCACCGGCCGGATGCCGCCTACCCGATCGCCGACGACCAGGAGGGCCGGCCCGTACTCGGCGATCGTGTGATCCTCGTGGTGGCGCACGGTGCCCATGTGCAGCTCGCCCATCTGATCGGGAAAGAACAGCAGCGGATCCGCGCCGTTCGGCTCCTGGTTCACGTCGGCGACCTTGTTTCGCTCTTTGAAGGCCGCTTGATCGGAGTCGTGCCGCTCCTCGGAGAGGCGCTTGAGCGTGATCGCGCCGATCTTGGGGAGCTTGTCGGCGCGCGCCACCGTCTTGTGCGGCGGCGCGATGGCGGCCACCTGGATCGGCTTGAGCTTCTCGGCGCGCTTGGTCAGCTCTTGTCGCAACGCGTTGCGCTCGGCCTCGGCGGTCGAACGAAAGGTGAACGCGGCCAGATCGGTCGGCCGCGTCGCGAGCGCCTCGCGGAACGCGTCGAGGGCGTTCGTGACGTCTCCCTTTGCGAGGGCATCGAGGCCCTTCTGCCGGGCTGCCAGCGACGGCGACGGCTTGGCGGGCCGGGTGTCGGGCTTGCAGGGGGGGAGCGAAGCAGGAGGCTTTGCCGCGGCGCTCACGGCGCCGGGGGTCGAGGCCGGCTTCGGCTTCGACGTGCTCCGTGGGCTCGAGGGCTCGGTAGCGGCGGGCCCGCAGGCGAGGGCGCCGAGGGCGATCGTCAGCATGAGCCGGGTGAGGGTCGAAGAAATCGCCATGGCAGCTATGTATACCGGGTCGCCCCTCGGGTTCCCGCGAAGGGGATACCTCGCTGTACGCTCTCGCGCCGCCGAAGCTTTCGACCCTTCGTGCGGCTCACCTTTTGTCACCCAGGCGAGAATCGTCTGCTACGAATGATGCGTGAGGTTGCTGTCGGCCGCGATCCTCGCGCTCGGGCTCTCGGCTTGCGCCGTCGGGGCGCCGGGGCCGAACGCCCCCGCCGGGGCGCAGGCGCCGCCGGAGTGGCTGCCCCCCTACACCGCCGCCCAGCAAGCGTTGCTCCAGCCGGGCGGTGAGCCCGTGGCGGTTCGCGCCGCGAGGACGTTCCCCGACACGAGCACGTTCCGGCACGCCGAGGAGCGGGTGCTCGACGACCCGCGCGACGCGATGCGCATCACCCGGATGGTGGCCGAGATCGTCGAGCGGTCTCCACGGTACTACGCGATCACCGACGCCAAGCGCGACATCGCCAACCATGTCGCGCAGTACGGCCCGCCCGGCGCAGACGAGCCGAACGCCTGGGTGCTCGCGCACAAGGATGGCCTCGGCGGGGTGGCGCTCTCGCCGGTCACGCCGACCAAGGACGCGCGCGCGGCGTACGATCGAGGCGCGTCGGCCCTGCGCGCCGGCGACGGCGACGGCGCCATCAGCGCGTTCCGCCTCGCCGTCGACAAGAGCCCGCGGGTCCCTGCTCTCCACCTCGCGCTCGCTCGGTCGCTCGAGCGGAGCGCCCCGGCCGAGGCCGAGCAGGTCTATCGCGCCCTCCTCACGCTCGACCCGACCCTGGCATCTGCGCACGTCGGCCTCTCGGGCGTCTTGCTCGCCCGTGGTGACGCACCTGCCGCGCGCGTCTCGCTCGCCCACGCCCTCGCCTATCACCCCAGGTCGCGCACCGCGCTCGCGATGGCCGAGCGCCTCCGTTCGCCCGACCGCGTCGTTCCCTTTGCGATCTTTCTCGACGTGGATCCGGCCGGTGCGGTGCGCATCGCGTCGGCACCCACGACGGCGGCGCGAATGTACGCGGGCTGTCGCGCGGTGATGCGGTACGAGCCCGAGCTGCGCGAGCTGCTCTTCGACGTGACCCCCGAGTCGCCGTACTTCTTGAGCGCCGCCGAAGAGATGCTCTGCATGGAGAGCGCCATCGGTGCGTACGTCGCCGAGCGGGTCGCGGCCCGCGACGAGGGCCGCGA
>CALKVR010000311.1 GCA_938004815.1 uncultured Polyangiaceae bacterium
GTGGCCCCGCCCGCCCCGTCGGCAGAGGTCGAGAAATCGCCGGAGCCGCGGACGGTCGGCTGCGCGCGGCCCAGGATCGCGTGAACGCGCTGTATCGAAGGCTGGACGCGGGCGCGCGCGAAAGGCTGCAGGCCGTTGACCAGCTCGGCGACGTCGTTGAACCGGAGCGCCGGGTCCTTTTGGAGGCACTTGAGGATGACGTCACGCAGCCCGGGGGGGATGTCCGTCCGGTAGCCGGTGATGTCGCGCGGCGGCTCCTGCATGATGCTCACGACGAGGGCCGTCATCGTCTCGGCGTCGAAGGGGGGCGCGCCGGCCAGGAGCTCGAACAAGATGGTGCCGAGCGCCCAGATGTCGCTGCGGACGTCGACGCTCCGGGTCGAGCGCATCTGCTCGGGCGACATGTAGAACGGCGACCCCATGACGTCGCTCGTCTTCGTCATGCCCTTGTCGCCGCCGTCTTGCTGCATCTTGGAGATGCCGAAATCCAAGACTTTGATGCACGGGGTGCTGTCGATCTTGTGGGTGAGGAACAGGTTCGCCGGCTTGAGATCGCGGTGGATGATGCCCATCGCGTGGGCCTCGGCGATCGCCTCGCACGCCTGGATGATCCACTCGGCGACGTCGGGGACGAGCTGCCCGCCGCGCGCCTTGACCAACGATGACAGATCCGTACCGTCCAGGTACTCCATCACCATGTAGGGCACGCCGTCGTCGAGCTGACCGACGTCGGTGACCTTGGCCACGTGCTCGCTGCGGATGCGGACGGCTGCGCGCGCCTCTCTCAAGAAGCGCTCGGAGGCCGACTGGTTCTTCGCCGCGTGGGGGAGCAGGACCTTGATCGCCACGCGATCCTCGAGCTGCATGTGACGCGCGGCCAAGACGGCGCCAAAGCCGCCGACGCCCAGGACACGCTCGACCTTGTACTTGCCGGCGAGGATCTGTCCCGGGCGATAAGCGACCTCGTCCTCTTGCATCTCGGTCTCCCAACGAGGGGCACCGCGACGGGCCCCCGGATCAGCGCAAACGCGTGCCCCGCGGAGGGCGACGCTCCTACTACGTAGCGGATAGGACGAGGCTAGCACGGCAATGTGTTCAGGAAAAAACGGTTAGCTTGTTGAATTTTGAGCAGGCGGCACCCCGGACCCGGCACGCTCGGGGTAGGCTTGGGTGTCATGTCGGTCAGGCCCCCCTTCGATTCCTACCCCCCGGAAGGCATGCGCGCGAGCTCGGTCGGGGACGATTCCCGCGAGAGCTCCCCCCTGGTCGCCATGACCGCCGAGCGGCTGCTCGTGGGCATCGTCAGCGGGACGTACCAGCCGGGCACGCGGCTGCCTCCCGAGCGCGACCTCGCGCCAGCCCTCGGGGCGAGCCGGGCGACGCTGCGTGAGGCGTTTCGCCAGCTCGAGGGGATGCACCTCATCGCGGCCCGGCGGGGCTCGGGGGTGACGGTTCGGCCCCTGCGAGACTGGAACATCGATGTCCTGCCGGTCTACCTGGCCGCCGGGGCGCCCTACTCACGGGGCGGCGTCAAGGAGCTCGTCCGCGAGATGCTCGTGCTGCGCCGCGATCTCGTGGCCACGATGATCCGCGTGGTCGCGCCCCGCCTGGCGCCAGGCTCGCTCGCCAACGCCCGCGCGGCGGCCCTCCACGCGTGGGAGCAGCGCGACACCGGGGCGAGCTTCGCGGAGCGCGAGATGGGGGCGCTCCAAGAGATCGGCGCGGCGGCCCAGGTTCACCCGACGCAGTGGCTCTTCAACACGCTCACGGCCGTCTACCTGAAATGCGCAAGGATCATCCCGGCGTTTGCGGTCGTCCCTCCAGATTATCTGGAGGTGTTCGTTCGCGTCGCAGACGCCCTCGAGGCGCAGCGCGCCGACGAGGCGGGCGCGCTCATGGGAGCGTACTTCTTGCGGGCTGACGAGGCGCTGCTTCACCGGATGGGCTGAGGCCACCCCGCATCGCCGCACTGGCAGCCGACGGTCGCGCGAGCTGCCAGATGTCGGCGGCCCTCGGCTTCATGCAGACGAGGCACGCGCTCGGATCGCTCGGCCCCGGCACGGGCAGATCCTCGTCGTCGATCCAGAGGCTGGCGATCCTGTCGCGATCGCGACACGCGTCGAGCGCGCCCTCGATGACGACCTGCAGCTCGTCCGTCTGCCACACGAGGTAGGCGTCGTGCGACAGCGCTTCGCGCAGGCTGTCGCAGTCGACAGGGGCGAAGAACCAGACCTGGTCGGAGGCGTCGACCTCGGCGATCCGGATCGGGCGACCGCGCAGGCGCAGCGGGTCGTCCTCGCGACGGGTCAAGAGCAACGCGGCGTCGAACCGTGCGAGCAGGGCCCGTAGCTCACCCGGGCGCTGGGGCGTGATGCGGCCGTCCATCTGAAGCGATGGGCAGCAGGGAGCGTGCCACGCGCCCTACGGCCGCGAGGCAGCGAACGCGCTGTGCGCGGCCGCTCAGCCGCCGATGATGGTCAGCACACCGGTGACGTTGGAGTCGGCGAGCAGCCACACGTGCACGAACCAGCCGTCGGGCCGCGCGACCGAGAGCAGGCGCAGATCGTCGCCGGCCGGCTCGAGCGCGAAGCTCCCGTTGAGCGAGCCGCTCGCGGCGCGCTGCCGGAACGCCTCCGCCTTCGACGTGCCTTCGGACCCGGGGTCGCCCCACTTGTCGGTGAGCTGTCCGGCCGGATCGAACACCAAGTAAGCAGTCACGCCGGGCAGCTGCGACCACGGTCGAACCTTCTGCGTCGATCGCCGGCCTGGCTGGCGGTATCGCGTTCGGCGCGCGCTCGAGCTCGGGGGTAACGTCTCCATCTTCGGCTCCTCGGCTGCGGAATCGGCGGCGTCGAGATCCCCATCGGGGTCTGTTCGATCGCTGCGCCCGGGTCCCGGAATGCTCATGGGTTCGGCCCGCCCGCAGCTCGCGGGCGTCGAGGACCGGCATAAGCGTGATCCGTGCCAGGCCAATTGCTCAATGAATCCAAGCGATCATCGGCGTTCGATTCTTGCAAGTCTGAAACTCCGGTTTCGGGCCCGAAACGGCTACCTTCCCGTCTTGACTTGGAAGGCTCTCGCGTCCGGCTGCTCTCGCCGATCCTCGCGCTGACCGCCGTCATCGGCGTCGGCGGCGTCGCGCTGTACGTGCTCGGCGGCGGCAAGTGGACGTTGGTCGAGGCTCTCTACTTCGCCGTCATTTGCGCTTCGACCGTCGGCTTCGGCGAGATCGACGGCCTCGCCGAGGTGCCGTTCGGTCGCGTCGTCGCGGTCGGGATCATCCTGAGCAGCCTCGGCGTCGTCGCGTACTTCCAGTCGGCGCTCACCACGTTCCTCGTGCAGGACGTGATCGGCCACCGGCTCCGGCACAGGAGGATGCAGAACATGATCGAGTCGCTCCAGGATCACGTGATCGTCGCCGGGGCCGGGTCGCTGGGGGTGTACGTGATCACCGAGCTCGCGGCGACGCGAACGCCGTTCGTCGTCGTGGACAAGAGCCGGCATCACCTCGAGGCGATCGCGAAGGATCTCAAGACGAAGATCCCCTACGTGGTCGGCGACGCCACCCACGACGCGACCCTCCTCGCGGCCGGCATCGAACGCGCGTCCGGCGTGATCGCGGCGCTGACCGAGGACCGCGACAACCTCTACGTCACGATCTCGGCGCGAGGGTTCAACACCAAAGCCCGGATCGTCAGCAAGGTGGTCTCGCCCGACGCGACCCAGAAGCTCGTGCGGGCCGGCGCCAACGCCGTCGTCTCGCCCACCCGCATCGGCGGGCTCAGGATCGCGAGCGAGATGCTCCGCCCGACCACGGTGGGCTTCCTCGACCGGATGCTCCAGTCGAAGGGAGAAGCGCTCCGGTTCGACGAGGTCGTCGTGCCCGATCGCTCGTGGTTGATCGGCAAGCAGCTTGGCGAGGTGCCGCTGCGTCGCGATCACGGCGTCTCGGTCGTCGCGCTCTATCACCGCGACGACATGAACGTGAACCCGCCGCTCGAGACGCTGATCGAGGCGGGGATGACGCTGGTGGTCGTCGGCGCCGTCGATCGGATCCGCGAGCTCCGCAAGGTCGCCGAGCAGGCCGAGGCGCCCCCGCCGTCGGCGCGCGGTTGACGGTCCCCTCCTGCCGCTCGTCGTCGTCTCTGCGCTCGCCTGCTCGGCGACGAACGTTCCCCCACCGCCGCCCGCGCCAGACGCCGAGCCCCTCGCCGACGCGCCCGGCGGCGCGGGCGCGCAGGGCGCAGCGGGCCCCCGCTACGACGAGATCGACCGCGCGACCTTCAACCGCTTCGCGGCTCGGCTCAACCTGCCCGTGTACTGGGCGAGCGACGCCGACGGTGATCGCGCGATCGACCCCGCAGAGCTCGCGACGCTGCTGTTCTTTCCCGCGGGTGGGCCCTACGTCGCGGACGGCAAGGCGACCGGCGCGTTCGCCGCTGCGTACGAGCAGATCGTGGCCGCATCCAAGGCGCCCGCGCCCCCCGGCCCGGACGCTGCCCGCATCGCCCTGCTCGAGCGCGAGCTCGACGAGGCGGCGAGCGTGCTCGTGCGCACCGACATGAAGACCGCGAGCGCAGACGAGAAGCGCTTCGTGAAGAACATGCTCGAGGTGACCGCCCTCGTCGACGAGCTCTACAGCCTGCAGTCGGGCGCCTCGACGCTCGCAGGCAAGGTCGCCGGCGACCCCGCCTCGAAGAGCGTGTTCCGCCGCAACTGGGGCCCGCGGTGCCTCACGCCCAAGCTCGAGAAGGACGCCGCGTGCACGGCGGCGCCCGGCGCCGACAAGCAGACCGTCGACGTGTACCCGGCCGCGTTGCAAGCCGACGACGGCTTCTGCAAGCGGCTCGAAAAAGAGAAGAACGCCAAGGAGCTGCTCGCGCCGTTCACGGTCGTTCGGCAAAAGGAGAAGGCCCTCGTGGCCGTGCCCTACACCGAGGCCTATGCGGCCCAGATGAAGCCGATCGCCGCGAAGCTGCGCAGCACCGCCAAGGAGCTCGCCGACGCGAACGAGGGGCCGATGCGGGCCTACCTCGAGGCTGCGGCCAAGGCGTTCGAGACGAACGACTGGAAGCCTGCCGACGAGGCGTGGGCGAAGATGAACGCTCGCAACTCGAAGTTCTACCTGCGCATCGGGCCCGACGAGACCTACTGGGAGCCGTGCAGCCAGAAGGCCGGGTTTCACGTCTCGTTCGCCAAGATCAACAAGGACTCGCTCGCGCTCCAAGACAAGCTCACGCCGCATCAGCAGATGATGGAGGACGAGCTCGCAAAGCTCATCGGCGAGCCGTACAAGCCGCGCAAGGTGACGTTCCACCTGCCCGACTTCATCGACATCATCGCGAACGCAGGCGACAGCCGCGACGCCATCGGCGGCACGATCGGTCAGAGCCTGCCGAACTGGGGCCCCGTCGCCAACGAGGGGCGAGGGCGAACGGTGGCGATGACGAACCTCTACACCGACCCTGACAGCATGCAGGTGCGCAAGGCCAAGGCCGCGAGCCTGCTCGTCCCCGAGACGATGCGACACTTCGGCGACGAGCCGGGCCCGGGCCTGATGGGCACCGTGCTGCACGAGGCGGCGCACAACCTCGGCCCGTCACACGAGTACAAGTACCAGGGAAAGAAAGACGACGAGGCTTTCGGCGGTGAGCACGCGAGCATGCTCGAAGAGCTGAAGGCGCAATGCGGCGCGTACTATTTCTTGTTCTTGCTCCAGGACAAGGGCGTCTTCGACCAGACGACGGTCGAGCGGACGATCGTCGACAACGTCGTCTGGGCGCTCAACCACGTCTCGCGTGGGATGGTGACGGCGAGCGGCAAGCGCAAGGCGTACAGCCAGCTCTCGGCGATCCAGATCGGATGGTTCATGGAGCAGGGCGCGATCGTGTGGGACCCGAAGGCCAAGGCCGCCAACGGCGCCGATGTCGGCGCGTTCCGCATCGATTTTTCCAAGATGCGAGAGGCGAGCTTCAAGCTGACCAAGCTGGTCGGGCACATCAAGGCCGCCAACGACAAGAAGACGGCCCTCGAGCTCGACAAGCACGTCGACACGAAGAAGGCGGCGCTGCCGCACGCCGCCATCACCGACCGCATGCTCGCGTTCCCCCAGCCGAATTTCGTCTACGCGGTCGACTGGGACTGATCAACGCTGGATATCGAGCTTCCAGCGATCGTGGGCCACGTCTTTGCCGCGGAGGACGAGGCCCACCTCGTCACCGAGGCGGCACACGACCTCGCGGGTGTCTCGCATGACGAGCGCGGCGCCGCCGGCGTCGATCTCCAGCCACGCGTTGCCGCGCGCCTTGCCCAGATCGCGCAGGTAGACCTTCACGTCGAGCCCGGGCTCATCGAGCTCGACGTGCACCTTCGACGAGGTGATCCCCATCACCGTGCCGCGGCGAGCGGGGGTGCCTGCTGCGAGGTCGGTGGTGAACAGGCGGTCGAGGACGAGCCGATTGACGAGATCGTTCACGCGGCGCTGCTTCTCGCGTTACAGGTTGGCGGCCTCGACGACGCGGTCGCGGAGCGCCAGATCGATCGCCGACGGCTCGCGCGCGCCCTCCATGAGCTCGATGAGCTCCTTGTGCAAGAACACGCCCACGACCTCACGCATCGGCGAGGAAGCTCGGGCGTACACCTCGGCCCCGACGCCGTAGTGTCGCTCCGGCTCGGTGGAGAACGCCGAGCGCACGTTGATGAGCAAGGCCTGGCGCTCGATCGCGCGGCCGACCCGAAGGGCGGGCCCGGCCTCGGGGAGCCGGCGCAGGTAGGTGGCGACCGGCTCGCCCTCGCGCGGGGCGAGGGACGCCGGCAGGCCGTGGGCCTCGACGGTTCGCTTCGCGAGCTCGAAGAATGCCGAGACGTCGGCTGCCTCCGGCGCCGGGTGGACGCGGTAGATGGGCTGGAGGTGCGGCGCCGGCTCGTCGGCGAGCAGCCGGCCCGCCTCGCGGTTGCAGAGGATCGAGATCTGCTCGTTGTAGAGCTCGACCCGATCCCGAACGGCGTCGAGCACGACGAAGCCCAGGTGGTCGCCGTCGACCTTCACCTCGACCTCACGCCGTCGGTAGCGCACCACGTCGGAGGTCGCCGCGAGCGCGATGCGCTTCTCGCCGACCTCGCGCAAGAGCTCGAGCACCGGGCCGAGGGCGCTCTTTGCGAGCGGGCTCGAGGCGGGATCGTCGTAGAGCCGCTGCACGTCCCCCCAGGCCAGCTTCTCGCGGCTCTTGATGCGAGCGCGCGCGAGCGCGGTGCCCACGAGCTCGCCGCGATCATCGAGCGAGATGTCGAACACGAGCGCCCGCCGGACGACCCCGGGGTTCAGCGAGATGAGCCCCTCGCTGAGCTCACGGGGGAGCATCGGGAGGCTGAAGCCGGGCAAGTAGTAGCTGGCGCCCCGCTCGAGCGCGCCCGCGAACAGCGCCGAGTCGGGCGGCACGAAGTGAGCGGCGTCGGCGATCGCGTAGCTGATGAGGTAGCCGCCCGGGCGCCTGGCCACATGGAGGGCTTGGTCGAGGTCCTTCGACGTGGGGCCGTCGATCGTGCAAAACGGCAGCGCCGTGCGGTCCTCGAGGGCGGGGTCGTCGAGCCGCGGGCGGTCGAGCAGGCGGGCGGTCTCGGCGCGCTCGCCGGCCGAGAAGGGGCGATCGAGCTCGAGATCGTGGGCGATCCGCTCGAGCGCGGCGCGGGCAGAGATAGGGTCCGGGGCCACGAGCGAAGGATGCGAGCGCGCCGGGGCGAGGGTCAAGTGCCGTGGCTCGGCGGAGCCGGTGTAAGCCGCGCGGGGCGAGCCCGTTTGGCTCCGCACCATGCTTCGTTCCTTCGGGCTCATCGCCACATTGCTCGCGATCACCGGCTGCGAGGAGGTCTCCCGCACCCAGGTGAAGACGGTCGACGACGTCATCGAGACGACCCCCAAGACGGTGTTCCAGAGTCAGTTCACCGGCGACGCCGTCATCGACGAGGGCCGGCTCACCGTGCGCGTCGAGCCGACCTGCGCGCTCGTCGAGATGGAGACGGTGGAGACCACGACCGTCTACGAGAAGAAGGAGCTCCCCGACGACGAGCGCACGTGGATGGCCGCGGTCGGCGGCGCGTCGGTCGTGCCCGTGGGCGGAGGTATCGCGCTCCTCGCCGACTCGGGCAACGTCTACGACGACGACCCGAACCAGCGCCTCTACAACGCGAGCGGTCGAGAGGCGGCCATCATCGGGGGCGTCGCGCTCCTCGTCATCGGCGCAGCGATGGCCACGCCGCCGATCGTGAACGCGTTCCGCTACGTCGGCGGCGAAGAAGAGACGGGCAAGCCGTTCGAGCGGCAGGGGCAGACGCTCCGCGCCGGCGTCACCTGCGGCGGCTCGGTCGGGCGGCCCACCTACGCCCTGACGGCGCGGTTCGGTGGCTTCAACGTCCCGATCGGTCAGGGCGCGGCCCCAGCCAAGACGGTCATCGACCTGAAGTCGAAGCTCCCGATCAACGTCCTCGACGCGGCCCCCGCGCCCGTGAGCGCGGCGATCTACGCCGGGGAGAGCTTCCTCGCCGAGGTGCGCATCGCCGAAGTAGTGGAGCAGCTGCGTAGGGATCGCAGCGAGCAAGACGATCTCACGTGGCGTACCGCGGAGCCCGGCGCGTGCGAGTCGCAGCGGACCGAGCAAGCCTGCGCGGGCGTGCGTCGCTACCAATCGGCCTTCCCGACCGGCCGCCACGCCAAAGAGGCGCAAGCGCTCGTCGCGCGGATCAACACGGCGGTCGTGCCCGCGCCTCCGCAAACGCCGCCCAACAAGCCGGGGCCCGCGATCGCAGAGGACCCCGCGAAGGCTGGGAAGAAGGCTTGCGTCGATGCGTGCGTCGCCGCGTGCGGCAAGGACGCGACGTGCCGCGCGGCGTGCTCGCAAGAGGTGTGCAAGTGAAGCCGATCGCCACGACCGCTGCCGTGATCTTCGCGACCCTCGCCGTCGCCACCTCGTTCAGCTGCAGCGCCGACAACCAGGAGGGGCCCGACGTCACGTGCGAGGACCTCGAGTGCGGTCGCATCAACGCCTGTCAGGACGGCATCATCGCCCAGTGCGTGGACGGCGTGACGGTGCGGTGGCACGCGTGCGGCGACGAGTACCTGTGC
>CALKVR010000312.1 GCA_938004815.1 uncultured Polyangiaceae bacterium
GCCCCCGGCGCCGGACGCTCGACCAGCAGCTCTTCCGGCTCCTCGAGCTCGTCCACCAATTGGTCCGGCGGCGGCGGCGGCTTCGGCGGCGGCGGCGCAAGCTCGTCTTGGTAGCCCGCTACGACATCGGGGCCATCAACGATGAGGCACCAGCACGAACCGAAGGATGATGAGCGCCGCGCCCCACAACGTGCCCAGGCTGCCCAGCACGATGCCGGTCCACGCGCGTCCTTGGCCACCGAGCTCCGGCTTCTTCAGCGCCATGAAGCCCGTGATGATGGCCGGGACCCCCAGCAGCGGGCCCATGCAAAAGAACGCGCCGATCCCCAGGTATCCCGAGACGAACGCGAGCCCGTTGCGCACGTTCACGGGCACGATGAGCCCGACGGCCTGCATCTCTGGCGACGGCTGCTCGTGCAGCGGCGGATACCCCGTCGGATGGTGCACGGGGGCCTGATACGGGTTCGGAGCTTGACCGGACGGCGGGCCCCAGCCCGGCGGTTGTTGCATGGCGTGAGTCAAGCTACGCGTGGGCCAGCACCGGGCGCAACCGTGTGCGCGCTCACAACACGAGCGGGCCCGGCTGAACGGGCTCGATGACGGCGTTGTAGTCGCCGAAGGTGTCGCCCGCGATACCGAACGCGTTCGTCATGGTGACGGCGAGGTTGTGGTTGCCCGGCTGCGAGTCATCGCCGTAGGGGTTGGTCGGGTTGGTGGCGTAGTTGACGTGACGGCCGAGCGTGGCGCCGCCTGCGTTGCCGGCCATGACGACGGCGAAGTTGTCCGACGAGTGGCCGCCGCCGTGGCCGAAGTCGCAGGCCCAAAGCACCATCGTGTTGTCGAGGGCGGTGCCCTCGCCCTCGTCGATCTGATCGAGCTTCTGCAAGAGCCGCGCGAACAGCGCGCCGTACCACGCGTTGATCGCGGTGAAGGCGGCGCGCGCGGTGGCGAGCCCCTGATCCGACGCGCGATGCCAGGCGCCGTGGTAGTTCTCGCCCGCGAACGTCTCGGCGAGGTTCGGGTGGCTCACGTGGCCCCACGCGTTCTCTTCGAGGTCGTGGACGCGGAACGTGCCGACGTCGAAGACGTTGCAGGCGATTGCGTAGGCCAGGATGTCGATCTGCGCCTCGGCGGAGCCGCGGTGATCGAGGCCGGTCAGCGGCACGTCGAGGCCGTCGGCGCACGCCACCGGCACCGGGCCCGTGCCGCCGCCGCCGAGCGACTGCTCGACCTCACGTATACGCTCGGCGTGCGCCTCGAGCCGGGCTCGGTCGGTCGCGGAGACGCGACCTTGCAGGCGATTGAAGTCTTGGAGGACGCCGTCGAGCACGCTGCGGCGCCGGAGGCTGAGGTAATCGACGCTCGGAGGCGGCGCCATACCATCGGGCGGCCCGTTCGGGAACACGGTGTCGAACGCGAGCTGCGGCTTGATGATCGACGGGATCTGCTCGTTGTCACCGGACCAGAAGACGCGCTCGTGCTCTTCGCTCAAACCGTTCGAGTCGGGGTTCGTGCTGTTCGTCGAGATCGCGAGATCCAACCGGCGAGCGAGCCCGCCGTCTTGCATGTGCCGCGCGATGACGTGCTCGACCGAGGGCGTGGTGCCATGGGTGATGCCGTATTGGTCGGCCACGAGGGGCGTGCACGTGAAGAGCGACGGCGTCCCCGAGTGGCCTCCCTCGGTCTTCATGTTGAGGCCGGTGATCACGAGCGACTTCTCCACCAACCCCGCGTCGGCGATGGGCTGCAAGATTGGGCCCATGCTCATGTTCGAGCCGGGAACGAACGCCTCCATGATGAGCCCGTGGCCGTGAAAGAACGTGATGAGCCGGCGCGGCATGCCGGCTTGAGGCGTCCACGCGTAGCTCGGCTTGGGCTGGGTCAACGACTCCAAGAACGGGAGCGCCAGCGCGCCAGCGCCGCCCAACAAGAAACGTCGTCGCCCGCGGCTCCTGACGAGGTGGTCGGGTCGGTGGCCCATGTCAGAAGTCCTCGCGGTGGGTGAGAAGGGGGGAGGCCGCGACCTCCAAGAGCAGCGCGCGGATCGACACTGGACCATGTTCGGCCACCCGCTCCACCTCGACCAGCGCGTCGCCGGTCGGGTGATGGCCCGTCGACCACTCGACCCAGCGCGACGCGTAGCAGGCCTGCGCCTGCGGCATCGAGGCGAGCGTGGAGACGAGCTCTGCCGACGACGCGTAGCTGACGGCCTCGGGCACGATGCCGACCGCCAGCTCGCCGGACGGATCGATCGCAACCCCGTCGGGGTAGCTCTGCCGATAGGCCCCGATCGCGTCGAACACCTCGAACGAGATCCCGATCGGGTCGATGGTGTCGTGGCAGGCCGAGCACTTGGCCTTCGACGCGCGATCCTGGACGGCGACCATCTTTCCCGACGTCGCGTCCGGTGGGATCGGGACGATCTCGTCGGCGATGTCGGCGGGCACCTCGAGCTTCTTGCAGAGGAACTTCTCGATCACGGCGACGCCGCGGTGCACCAGCGCCGACTCGCCCTGCCCGGCCGTGTTCGCGAGGAACAGCGGGCGACCGAGGATGCCCGCGCGATCCTCGAGCGGGCGCAGAACCCAGTCGTCGGGCCCGGACGCCGACGCCGATAGCCCGAACAACGTCTCGAGGCGCGTGTTCACGAACGTGTCGCGGCCGGCCAAGAGGTCTTGCACCGAGCCTTGCGACACCGCGCGGCCCACGAACATGTCGAACTCGCGATCCATGTCTGCCGCCAGCGCCGGATCGAAGCTCGGGTAGATCGACGCGTTCTTGCTGAGGCTGGTGGCGGCGTCGACGTGCAGCCACTCGCGATGAAACCTCGCGATGACGACCTCGGCCCGGGGGTCGTCCAAGAGTCGCTCGGCCTGGGCCCGAACCTGCTCGGGCGTTCGCAGCTCGTCGCGGTCCGCCGCGTCGCGAAGCGCCGCATCGGGCATCGAGCCCCAGAAGAAGTACGACAGTCGCCCCGCGATCGCGTGCGACGTGAGCTGACGCGAATCGGGGCGCGTCTCGTTCGAGAGGTACCAGTAGTGGGGGCTCTGGAACGCCATCTCCACGACCGCACGAACCCCGTCGGTAGGCTGCTCCGGCTGCACCATCGCGCCCTCGTAGACGGCCTGGAACGTCGCCAGCTCCTCGGCGTCGAGCGGTCGCCGGTAGGTCAGTCGACCGAGGCGCGAGGCAAACTCGCTCACGCATGCATCCCAGACGGGCGTGGGCGTGCACCCCAGCACCGCGGGGGCGTCCGCCACGAAGAGGGCCGACACCGACTCGGCCCACGTCATGATGCTCTGGATCTGGGTCGTGCCGAAGTTGCCCGAGTCGGCGGTGTTCGAGAACGAGTAGCGAACGTCGGGTGGCGGCAGGAGCAGATCGCCGGCCGCGCCGGCGATGCCGACCTCGACGAGGATGTCGTCGAGGGTCTGCTCGACCTCGATGGGCGACAGCCTCCGAAAGTCGGGCGACCCGAGCACGTCGCCCGTCGGCTCGTCGGTCGAACCAGGTTCGCCCCCGTCTCCGATGAGTCCCGTGCAGCCGGACAAGGCAAGCACGACGGCGCCCACATGCCCTCCCCGCAAGACCGAACCGCGAACCCAGGCCAACACCGCCATCCAGCGCCTCCAGCCCGCTGCGCCAAGCAACGGACGAGCCAGCGAAAATTGGCGCTGCGCCGTGGATGCGTCGACGTGACTGCGACGTCGCGGGGCCAGCCGCCCGCCGAGCTGCCCCTCGCGTGTCGCACCGATCTCGTGTTCAGCCGGCGGCGTGCGGCGCCCGCAGGTGCGGCCCCTGCTCGAGCTCACGCTCGCGGTGCCCGTCGAGCAGCTCGCGCACCGCGCGGAGGAGGTCGCTGTTCCGGAACGGCTTTGCGAGAAAGCTCGTGCGGTCGTCGAGGACATCGTCCCCCACGAGGCCCGCCGAGTAGCCCGACATGAGGAGCACCGGGAGCTGCGGCTGCGCTCTCCGTAACCTGCGCGCGAGCTCGACGCCGCTCATCTTCACCATCACGACGTCGGACACCACGAGGTGCATCGGCCCCTGGTGCGTCTCCACCGAGCGCAGCGCGGCCGCGCCGTCCTCGGCCTCGAGCACCGTGTAGCCGTGCGCCCTGAGCTCCTCTGCCACCAGCCCGCGCAGGGTCCGCTCGTCGTCGACCACCAGGATGGTCTCGCTGCCGCCGGCCGGAGCCTGCACCGGCGGCGTGACCATGGCCGCCGCCGCAGGCGCGAGCGGAGCATGGGGGAACAGAACGGAGAAGGCGCTGCCGCTGCCGGGCGTCGTGTCGACGCTGATGTGACCGCCGGCGCTCTCGACGATCGTCCGGCAGATCCACAGGCCGAGCCCGGTCCCGAATTGGGGGTCCTTCGTCGTAAAGAACGGCTCGAAGGCACGCCGTGCGACATCGGGGGGCATCCCCATCCCCGTATCGGCGACGCGGAGCTCGACCCATGCCCCGGGCGCGACGCCTCGCGCGGTCGCCTCTGCGCCGTCGAGCACCACCGGGCTGGTTCGGATCGTCAGCGTCCCACCAGACGGCATCGCGTCGCGGGCGTTGACGGCGAGGTTCATGATGACCTGTTCGAGCTGGCCAGGATCGATCAAGAGGGTGCACCCAGGCGACGTCTCGACGACCATCTCGACCCGACCGCCGACCAACCCGGCCAAGAGCGGATGCAGCACGGCTACGACCTCGTCGATCCGGACGTTCCGAGGCTGCTCGAGCTGGTTCTTCGCGAGGGTGAGGAGCCTGCCCGTGACGTCGCGCGCTCGCCAGGCGACCGAAATGATGTCGTCGAACCGCTTCGCGGCAGGATGCTCGGCCTCGACCGAGCGGCGCCCGACCTCGGCGGTCGAGAGCAGGATCGCGAGCAGGTTGTTGAAATCGTGCGCGACGCCACCGGCGAGCTTGCCGACGAGCTGCATGCGCTGCGCTTCGAGCACCTCACGCTCTAGCGCTCGCCGCTCGGTCTGATCGACGATGATGGAGTGCAGCAGCGTGCGGCCCCCGATCGTCACGGGCCCCGAGTAGACGTCGACGTCGCGGTGCTCGCCCGTCGCGACACGGTGCTGAAACCGGAAATGGAGCCGGCGTTCGGTGCGCGCGCGCTCCATCTCCTCTTCGATGTGCTCGGGCGGCATCGTGTTGATGTCTTGAATCCGTTTCGCGAGCAGCGTCGCGCGGTCCCACCCATAGAACCGGCACGCGGCTGCGTTCGCATCGAGGATGGCGCCGGTCTCGGGCTCGATGACGAGCTTCACCGCGCTGTTGATCTCGAAGACCTCACGGAACCGGCGTTCGCTCTCTTCGAGCGCGGTGAGTAGCTCTTTCTCGTTCATCCGCTTGAGTATCGTTGCTGGTTCGACGATACCCTTCAAGGTGAAGTTGCGCGAGTGGCTGCGCGATTCACGGCGCGACGTCGCGTGCGCAGCGCAAGCCGCTCATGACCAAGCGATAGCGCCCCGGGTGGTGAACCCGGTTGGTCACCCGCAGGCCCTTGGCGGGGTAGTTGAAGGCTCCCCCTCGCAGCACTCGTTCGCACTCGGCGGGGATCGGGTTCGTGCCGGTGAACCCCTCTCGGCCCTGACTGCGCAGCCGGTCCTGCGCGCGACGGATGTCGGCGCAGTCACCCGGTCGACCCTCGCTCGCGGTAGCGCGCGTGTACGCGAGCGGGTCGTAGAGGTCCGCGCACCACTCCCACACGTTGCCGGCCAGATCGAGGTGCCCGAACGGCCCGGCTCCCTTCGCGTGCGTGCCGACGTCTGCCGTGACCGGCGACGAGAACACGCCGTGCTCGGCCGTCGGTGGCTCGTCCCCCCAGGGGTAGGTCCGGCGATCGTCGCCGCGCGCGGCGCGCTCCCACTCGGCTTCGGTCGGGAGCCGCTTGTCGCGGAACCCGCAGTACGCGGCGGCGTCGTCCCACGAGACTCCGCTCACCGGCTGGTTCGGTCCGCGAAACGCGCGATCGTCGTAGCCGTTGCGCGCCGCGTTCTTCGGATCGTGGGGCCGACACTTGCCGGTGGCTACGCACTCACCGTACGCCGCGTTCGTCACCTCGGTGATATCGAGCCAGAACGAGCCGACGCTGACTTCGTGCGCGGGATGCTCATCCGCTTCACCACCCTCGTCGGCGCCCATCGTGAACGTGCCCGCCGGCACGAGCAGCATGCCCTCCGGGGCGGCCTCGGCTTCTGGCGGCTCCGCCGACTCGCTCGTGGCGGCAGACACGGAGACGACCGCCGCCGGCTCGACGACCGATGAGCTCGCGCGCCGAGGTGCGCCCGCTCGTCGCTGTGCTTCCGGCTCGAGCGCGCAGCAACCTCCACAGAGCGAGAGCACGGCGGATACCAGAATCGCCTGGGACGCGCGACCGGGTGGCATCATCGGCTCCGGCACCTATCACTGTCAGCCACCTCGTGGCGAGGGCCAGAGCTGAGCGGGCCGCAAGAGACCGCCTCTTGCGCGGACCGGGCTCGTGCCACCGCTCGTGCCACCGAAGAGCGTGTCGTCTCGCCTCATGTCCGCTTTTGCGACACGCGCTTTACGCGCGCTGTCGGTGGGCGAGCGGCGCCAAAGAGACGATACTCGGGCATGTCCGCCATCAGACGAAACAACGTCCGCGTCTCGGGAGCCGGATCGAAGACGATGATCTTCGCCCACGGCTTCGGCTGCGATCAGAACATGTGGCGGCTGCTGCAGCCCGTCTACGCGACACGCTACCGAACGGTCATCTTCGATCTCACCGGCAGCGGGCAGTCGGATCTCTCCGCGTACGACCCGACGAAGTACGACACGCTCGATGGGTATGCGACGGACGTGCTCGAGATCCTCGATGAGGTCGGTGGGGAGCCCGCGATCTTCGTCGGGCACTCGGTGAGCGCGATGATCGGCATGCTGGCGAACATCCGCGCGCCGCAGAAGTTCGTCGCGCAGATCATGGTCGGCCCGTCGCCCTGCTACATCAACGACGATTCTTACGTGGGGGGCTTCTCGCGCGGCGACATCGAGGGTCTGCTCGACACGCTCGACAGCAACTACCTCGGCTGGTCGAGCAACATGGCGCCCGTGATCATGGGCGCGCCCGACCGGCCCGAGCTCGCGACCGAGCTGACCAACAGTTTCTGCCGAACCGATCCCGACATCGCGAAGCACTTCGCGCGCGTGACCTTCCTCTCCGACCACCGTGCCGACCTGCCTCGCCTGGCGGCGCCGGCGCTCATCATCCAGTGCAGCGACGACGTGATCGCGCCGGTCGCCGTCGGCGAGTACATGCACCGCGCGCTCCCGCGGAGCACGCTGGCCATCATCGCGAACGTCGGCCATTGCCCACACCTCAGCGCGCCGAGCCCCTGCACCGACGCCATCGACGCGTTCCTCGAGAGCGAAGGTTTCTGATTGGGCGACGACTGGTTCGAGGCGGCGCCCTGCGGTCTGCTCCGGACCGCTGACGACGGCATGATCCTACGCGTGAACCGTACGTTCTGCGTGTGGGTCGGGCGCACCGCCGACGAGCTCGCCCAGCGCGTGCGTTTCCAGCACCTTTTGACCATGGGGGGGCGCATCTTCCACCAGACGCACTGGGCACCGCTCCTCAAGATGCAGGGCTCGGTGTCCGAAGTGAAGCTTGAGGTCGTTCGTGTCGATGGCGCGAAGCTGCCGATGGTCGTGAACGCCGTCCGCCACGACGTCGACGGCGAGATACGCCACGAGCTGGCCGTGTTCATCGCCCGCGACCGCGATCGTTACGAACAAGAGCTCGTGAAGTCTCGCAAGAAACTGGAAGAGCTCGTCGGCGAGACGCAGCGGCTGCACGCCGAGGCCAAAGATCGCGCGCTGTTCGCCGAGCAAATGATCGGCATCGTGAGCCACGATCTACGCAACCCGCTCTCGGCCGTCGCGATGGGAGCGAGCTTGCTCGAGGTGAGCGCCACCGAGACGCAGCGCCGGATCGTTCAGCGAATCAAGCGATCCACGAACCGTGCGATGCACCTGATCGTCGAGCTCTTGGATTTCACCGCGGCGCGCGTCGGCACCGGCCTGGCCATCACACCCGCCCCTTTCGACCTGCATACCGCGGTGGCGGACGGCCTCGAGGAGCTGCGACTCGCCCATCCCGGTTGCGCGCTCAACCACCTGCGCGAGGGTGTCGGCGACTGTGTCGCCGACGACCAGCGCGTCCTGCAGGTGGTCGGCAACCTGGTGTCCAACGCCGCGGCCTACGGCGACCCAGGTCGAGAGATCACCGTCGCGACGCGAGGTGGCGAGCAGCCGGCCGTCATCGTCCAGAGCTGGGGCCCCACGATCCCGCCCGAGAAGCTCGCTACCCTGTTCGAGCCGATGACACGCGGCACCAAGGCCGGCGGCCAGGCGCAGAGCATCGGTCTCGGTCTCTACATCGTGCGCGAGATCGCGCGGGCGCACGGCGGCGCGGCAACCGCGGTCTCGACCGCAGACGGCTGCACGACATTCACGGTGACCTTCGCTCCAGCAGCATGACCGCGGAGCTCCGCGCGCGGCCGGCGCCCTGGCGCGCGGACGCGGCGCCCCCGAAGCGGAGCAGGGGACTGGCAGCCGCGATGGATGGCGGACGCTCAGGGCCGCGACTTCGACCCCAGCAAGCCGAGCAGCAGCGCCTTCCAGCGGTCGCAGTCGATCTCCCAGCACACGCTCACGTTCGGCTCTCGCGCACCGAGAGACGTGGGAAAGCCCGAGTGCTTCGCCAGGCCACTGCGCACGACGTCGAGCTGGTCGACGACGGTCATGCCGCGGGTGAGCGTGCCCTCGCACTCGACCTCGACGGCGTGCGCGCTCTTCTTCGTGACGATGCTCGGATCGATCGCGACAGCCATCGCGATCGGGTCCGGAAGGCCGATGCCGTCTTCGTGGAAGAGCCGGCGGTTCACCTCGAGGGCGTGCCGGTTGCAGCCGATCGCAAACTTGGCCGCATCCGTTCCGAGCGCCTCGACACGCGCGATGTCGCCGGCATCCAGCACCGCGCGGCCGCGACAGAGCTCCCAGCCGACCATCTCGATCGGCAGCCGTGAGCGGAAGCACATCCGCGCCGCCTCGGGATCGCACCAGATGTTGTACTCGGCAGCGGGCGTAACGTTCCCGACCGTGCACGCGGCGCCGCCCATGACCACCACGCGCTCGATCCGCTCCGCGATCTCCGGCGCCTTCGCGAGCGCGAGCGCGACGTTCGTGAGCGGCCCCAGCGTAACGAGTGTCAGCCCCTCGCGCCGCCGCGCCGTCTCGATGATCACGTCCACCGCGTGGCCCGGCGAAGCGGGCGACTGGGGTGGCCCGTAACCCGCGTCGCCGAGCCCGTCCTGCCCGTGGAACCACTCGGCGGTGAGCGGTTCGCGAACCAACGGAGCGGCGGCCCCCTCGAAGACCGGCACCGTCGCGCCCGCGAGCTCCACCGTGTAGCGCGCGTTCGCGCTGCCTCGAGCGAGCGGCACGTTCCCCGCTACGACCGTGATCGCTTCCACCGAGACGTCATCCGCAGCGAGCGCCATCAAGAGCGCGACCGCGTCGTCCGATGCGGTGTCGGTGTCGATCAAGAAGGGGCGTCGCACGGCGTGGACTGTATCTGAGCCAAGGAAAGCGCTCGACAGAATGTAGCGCTCGTTCCGTTCGACTCGCTTCTCCTCTCTCAGACGACCGCGAGCCCGAGCGGCTTTGTGTCTACTATCCGCGGGTGAGCCTCTGCCGAAGTTCGGGCGCGCGTGCACGGGTGACACGGGCAACCTGATCTGCGCGGGCGTGGTGCCCTGACGCTACTGCTTGACGATCTCGATGTCGGCGATGGCCGCCTCGGGCGGGGGGAAGGTGTCGAGTGGCGTGCACTGGATGTCGCTCAGCGTAACTGGCGCCCCGTTGTCGTCGATTCGCGCGTGCCAGGTATGGACGAGGTAGAAGCTCTCCTGCGGGTTGGGCGGCCCTTCGGCGGCCACGCCCCGCACGGTGCAGCTCGCCATGTTCCATGCGCGGAACAGGACGTCCTGCTGGCCCGGGGGCGTCAGCGAGTTTCGAGCGAGCGACGGGCCATCGAAGGCGAGGTCGTCCCACAAGAAGCGGTTGTCGCCCTCACCCACGTAGCCGTCCTTCACCGGGTTGTACGCGAGCTGGGAGAAGTACACGTAGCCGAGGTCGAACCCGAGGTCGGCGATGTCTTCGGAGAAGACCTCTTGCCCGTTCAAGTGCACCCGCAGGTGCGTGCGCGACACGTAGAGATCGACCTCGTAGAGATCGGCGCCGCCATTCAGCTCGATACCGAGCGGGCCATTGACGTGGTGCTCTTCGACGACCTCGCCCTGGTTCCACAGCACGATGCCGAACGGCCAACCGCCATCACCGACGAAGGTGACGCTGAGCGACGGGCCCATGTCGGCCGCCGGATCGAGATCGCGCAGATCGGGCAGCGTGTTCGACGTCGCCGCGCTGATGTGCACGGCCTGGTGCATGCGGCCGTGCCCCTTCATGTTGCTGCGGTAGTGGATGCGCCCCTCTCGCCCCTCGAAGTCGAAGGGCTGCTCGACGCGTAGGACGTCCATGCCGAAGCCGCTGTCCTCTGCGTTCATGAAGAGCGAGCCGCCCTGGACGTACGGCGCGCAGCTCGAGCCCTCCGCCTGTGTGCTCTCGCACGTCACGTGTTGAATCGTGATGTGGCTGTGCTGGTGGTAGTCGATGAGCGAGCTTGCCGGATTGAACGCGGCCGGGCTCTCGACGCCCTGCCCGTCGAAGTCCTCGCACCAGGCCCAAGGGACACCGGAGTCGGCGCAATACCCATCTTTGGGGTACACCGTCGGGACCTCGGGGGGGGTCGGCTCGCCTGCGCCCGTGCCGTTGGCTCCCGTGCTGTTGGTGCCCGAACCGTTGGCGTCCGAACCACTGGTGCCCGCGCCATCGCCGCCCGCACCGTCGTCACTGCCGGCGGGTTCGGTCGACTCGCACCCGGCGAGCAGGATCGTTGCGAGCAAGAGCGTCCATTTCATCGAGAGCCTCCGGTGGGTTCCAGTCGGTCGTTCACGTTGCGGTCGCGAGCTCATTGCGGGGCCTCCAGCAGCGCGGGCGCGGGGCCGGGGCCGTCGAGAGCGTGCAAAAAGGCGACGAGATCGGCCTGCTCTTGGTCGTCGAGGCCGAGCGGCTCGATCTCGGTCTCACCGAGGTAGCCGAGGATGGGGTCGGCCGGCACGCCCAGCTGTTTGTGACCGCCCTCGTTGAAGAACGCGACGACCTTCTCCAACGACTCGAGCTGCCCGGTGTGCATGAACGAAGGCCGCTGCGACGCGCAGCGCAGCATTGGTGTGCGGAACGCACCGAGAGCCTCGGGCGCCACCGACGCCGGCAACCGCCCGTCGTCGCCGTCAGAGAAGCTGCTCTGCACGTTGAGCGGATCGGCAAGCGCCTGCGCCAAACCCGCCTCTGCGCCGCGGTCGTCTTTCCTCGTGAACGCGCCCGACACCATCGCGGGGTAGAGCCCGACGTTGTGGAACGCTTGGTCCGACATGAACGGGCCGCTGTGGCACGACGCGCACTTCGCCTTGCCCACGAAGAGCACGGCCCCGCGCTGCTCCGATTCGGTCAGCGCGCCGTCGTCGCCGTGCATGAACGCGTCGAAACGGCTCGGCCCGCAGGACAAGAGGCGCTCGTACGCGGCGATGGCCTTGCCGGCGTTGACGGCGATGGTCGTGACGACGTGCTGTTGTTCTTGGCTCAGGGCGTCGTAGTCCGCGGCGCCGGGAGCGCCGTGGCGTGTGCCGCCCGTGCAAGCGTCGTCCGGCGTCGTCGACGTGGTCAGCTCGAGCATGCAGCCAGGGTCGTCTGCGACGAGCTGCGGATAGCCGGCGCCCAAGACGACCGTCGGATCGTCGCCGAAGATTGCCTGGTAAGGCTCCGCGTAGCGCCGCGCGATCTCTTGCGCGAAAAAGAGCCGGGAGCTGTTGGCCTCGAGGGGAGACTCGATGACGCCGAGCACCTGCCGCTGCAGCGAGTCGAAGCGACCGTCCCACATCAAGAGCTTGGCGTGGCCGACGTCGAGGATCGAAGGCGTACGCCGGTTCGTCCAACCCGACGCGAGCGACAGCTGTTGGTGAAGCGTGCGTGTGTCGACGAAGCCATCCTCCGGCAGATGACACGACGCGCAGGACACCTTGCCGGACTCGCCCTGCATGCCCACCCCCTCGTGAAAGCCGTCGTTGTCGCTATCGAGCAGCGGCCCCGAGAACAGCGGATCGAAGAAGAGCGCATGGCCGAGCGCCGCCGCTTCAGGGTCGTCCGCGACGTCGTTCGACGCATCCACGGGCGGCGCGGGCAGCGTCGCCGACGGCGACAGCTTCATGAGCTCGGCCCACGCCTCCGCCCCGATCAGCGCCGGCTGCTCGCCGCCTTGCCCAGCGCCTCCGGTCGCGCCCCCGCCACCGCTCTCGCTTGCGCTCTCGGGCGCGTCCGAGCAAGCGGCCACCGAGAACGCGGCGACCAGCGACAGGCAGAGGAGCGGGTTGATCCGGGGCATCTCGAGCTCGCCCCTTCGTTTGTCGGACGCCCGCTCGACCCATTTCAAAATCGCCACCGCGGGCGCTTCGCCCTCAGATCGGCGCGAAGACCGCTAAATTCCGGGACGAAGCAGCGGCGCGATGTAGGCGCATGTGGCAGCGAAGGCGGTGCTTACGCACGCGCGCGAAGGGCGCGCTTCGGCGCGCGCGAGCGCCACGCATCCGAGATGATGTCGCCGAGCTCGCGCTTGCGGATCTTCGCCAGACGCACCAGCACGATGGGGTAGCCGTCGAAGTGCGGCGTCGTGAAATAGACGTCCGGCCGCGTCGCGAGCAGCGCCTCCTTCGCGTCCAGGCTCGGCACCCAGACACCCAAGATGTCACCCTTGGGTGCGCCTGCTCCGAGCGCAGCGAGGTCGGCGCTTCGCAGCGGGCGTTCCCACGCCACCAGCTTCTTCTGCACGCGAAAGTCGTTCTTCGCGTGCTCCACCACCTCGGGCAGCGAGAGCGCGATCGAGCGAACGTCGTCCCAGGTGGCCAGGCAAACATGCTACCTCCGGCACCAATCGATCGGATCGAAACGCGGGGCGGCGGCGGACCTTACAGCGAATTTTTTCGCACGAAATCGACAGATCCCGGGCGCGGTCGAGCCGTCTCTAGGCGCCCATGAGACACGTCATCGCCGCCGCCCTGCTCCTCGCCGCTTGCCAGCCCACGCCCCTCGAGACGACCGCCGAGAAGGAGGTCGTGGACGTGACACCGCCTCCGGGTGACACGCCCCCGATCGACAAGACAGAGGACAAGCCCGTCATGAAAACGAACGTGGCCCTCCACGGCCCGTTCGCGTCGATCGAAGCCTTCTGCAGCGACACCGCCCAGGTGCGGTGCAAGGCGACCGCGCCCATCGCCGTCGGGGGCGCAGGCGGCGTCCAGGCCGTCGCGACGTTCCAGGCCGGTCCGAGCGAGACCGGCCTCGCCGTCCAGACCGCGAAGGGATGGTTCATCGACCGCGTTCCCGGAGAGGGCCCGATGTGGAGCCACCACTCGCCGCACTCGGTCTGGTTCGACTTCGACCGCCTGCGGACCGAGCCCGACGGGTTCGCGTTGTTCGTGCGGTCGGGCTCGTCGAGCTTCCTCGGCGGCATGGGCAACCGAGGGAGCTCGAGCCAAGAGTCGATCGTCGAGCGCACGTGCCGCGCGAGCGCGACCGGCCTCGTGTGCGAGGACTCCGCGCCCCTCTACCAGCGCAGCTGCCAGACCCCGATGGAGGACGGGCTGCCCGAGGTCTGCAAGGAGTCGGGGCAGAAGCCTTGAGCCGTTGCTCGCCCCGGTGCCGTGGGCAGAGCTCGGCCTCGGCGATGCCGTTCTTGCGGCGCTTTCGCCGTCAGACTTGCGCGAAGCCGCCGTCCACGAAGATCTCGCTCCCCGTCATGTAGCTGCTGTCGTCGGATGCGAGGAACACGGCGACGGCTGCGATTTCGGCTGCGTCGCCGATGCGGCCCATCGGGATCTGCGTGGCGAACGAATCGAAGATCGCGTCTCGTCGTGCAGCATCGATCGCGCGATCACCCGGAGTCGAGGAGCCCGACGTCAGAACGTTGGCAAGGCCCGGCGTGACGGTGCCGCCGGGTGACAGAACGTTCACGCGGATGCCCGTGCCCTTGAGCTCGAGCGCCCAGCTTCGCGCGAAGTTGCGCACGGCGGCCTTCGACGCGTTGTAGACGCTGAACGCTGGGGTCCCCTTCGAGCCGGCGGTGGACCCGTTCAGGATGATCGACCCGCCGGAGCGCATCAACGGCAGCGCCTTCTGCACGGTGAAGAGCTTCCCTTTGACGTTGATGTCGAAGACTTCGTCTAGCGACGACTCGGTGATGCTCCCGAGCGGCGCCGTCTGGGCGACCCCCGCGTTCGCGAACACGACGTCGAGGCGCCCCTTCTCCTCGCGGATGGTCGCGATGATGCGATCGAGGTCGTCGAGCTTCGAGACGTCGCCTCGGAGCGCGCGCACGTCGTGTCCGATCTCCGCGACCGCCTTGTCGAGCCCCCCCTGCCGTCGCCCGGTGATGAACACGAACGCTCCCTCGGTCACGAAACGCCGCGCGCTAGCGAGGCCGATGCCGCTGGTTCCGCCGGTGATGAGGACGATCTTTCCTGCAAGCCTGCCCATCTGACACTCCTTGTTCGTCGTGGACGGGCAACATGGGTCTGCACATTCCTTTCTGCTAGTATGCACCTTTTGGTAAGTACCCAGGAGGTCCCCTCATGCCGACCCAAACCCGTGCGTTCACATGCGGCCTCGACGCGGCGCTCGCCGTGATCGGCGGAAAGTGGAAGCCGCTCGTCCTGTATCACCTGGCCAAGGGCACGCTCCGATACGGTGAGCTCAGGCGCGCCGTCGGCTCGGTCACGCACAAGGTGCTCATCCAGCAACTGAAGGAGCTCGAGGCCGACGGCGTCGTGAAGCGGGTCGACTACGGCGAGATTCCACCGCGCGTCGACTACTCACTCACGAAGTTCGGGCACACCCTGGCGAGCGCGCTCGCCCCGCTCTGCCAGTGGGGGACCGATCACACGCGGGAGATCGCTCGGGCGGTGGCTCGACGTGAGGCGCGAGAAGCGGTCGCTTGATGGGCTCGTAGCTCGGGGCGCCGCTGGAGAGTCCGTGACACTGGCTGACCGAGGACGGCCACTTCCGCGTCGACAACCCGGGAGCCTCAGCGCGTATCGGAACGCGCCCGACGGCGGTCGAGTTGCTCGTTGAGCTCTTCCTCGAACGCCGCACGGTCCTCGTCGCTCTTCTGGAATCGCTCAAAAAAGACTCTGCGCAGCAGCTCTTGCGCGTGCGTGGTCGTGATCTTCGCCCGCGCCCAGACCCGTCGTGTAGCGGCCTCTGCGTCATTGGCTTCACCTGCGATCGTCAATGACGCACGTAGCTCGGCGTACTCCTCCACCGTCATGTCGTGGATCCGTCGCGTGGCTTCGACGATGGCCTTGATGTCGTCGTCGAGCGGGAGCGCCGCCGTGGCGCCTGCGTCCGGGTGGGGCTCGACCGGCGCCGCGGGCGGCGGCACCGCCGGCCCGGCTCGGAAAGGGAGCTTCGCCGACGAGGCGGGCACGGGGGGGAGCGTCTGGTCGAGCGCATCCTCCGTCTTTGGGAGAGCGAGCTGTGCAGTCGGCGCGACGGTGGCCGAACGCTGGTAAGTCGCGAGCGCGCCACGTCCACGACGACGGCCATTTCTCCGCCGGGGTCAACATCGTCGCGGGCTCCCACTTGCCGGACCCTGGCAACTGCAGCGCCATCGCCGCGGGCACCAACGTGCCCCCCGGTTGGGACTTCAGCCACGCGGGTGCTTGCGGAAAGGGGGATAGTGGCCAGGGTCGCTGGCACAACTGCTTCGTGCACGACGTCTGCGTGTGGGCGAGATGTACCGACGATGCGCTGCGCGCCGGCGGGGTCGGTTCGAACGGTGGTGGCAGCGACGAGTTCTGTGGCCAGGCGTTCGACGACAGCCAGGTCGACTGGCTCGCCGCGCACGTGCCCATCGCTTGTCTCGCCGACAGCATGTGCCCCGCCGGCACGCACTGCGCGTTCGGCGTGTGCACGGTGAACGGTCTGCCCGAGGGAAGCCCCTGCGTCACCGACACCGACCGTGAGGGTTACTGTCAGCTCCTCCAGTGTTGGGATGGCAGCCCTGGAGACAAGTGCAGCCACGACTCCGACTGCCAGGGCGACTTGACTTGCTTCGGCGCGGATCCAGCCGGAACGTGCCAGTACAACAAGCCCGAGGGCGCCCTTTGCGGATCGGACGCGGACTGCCAGGGCTACTGCCAGTTTCTCCAGTGCTGGGACGGAAGCAAGGGCGACAAATGCGCGTCTACCTCGGACTGCCAACCTGGGCTCTCGTGCAAGAAGCGCTGCGCCATCTGCGCCCAAAGGACGCGTCAGTGAGCCAGCTGAATTATGCTGACAAATCAGTCATAACAAATCTGGTCGACCCAGGCGTGCCGGTGCTCGCGGCCGTGCTCGCGCCGGCGCCTTCACCGCCGTCGTCCCCATCGTCACCGCATGCGTCGACGAGCCCACCGACGAAGCCGACCGTAAGCGCGGCGCTTCCGCATTGAGGTGCCGCGTCGCGAGGGCATGCCGCCAGCGCGGTGCACCGGAAGCGGCCGAATCTCACGCCTTTCTGAAGGGGTGAGGGTGCTGCCGACTGGCAAGTCTCTTGCTGTGTCGCCGGTTCAGAGGTTTCGAAGCAATGCGTAAGGTCCTTGCCGCTGCTCTTCTCGTCGCGTCGACGCCGTTCTTGTTCCTCGGTTGCCAGACCGGAAGCGTGCATCGGCTGGTGGATGATCTCTGTGACTCCTGCTTCGATTGCAGCGAGGGGGATCGCGAGGACGCCCACCGATGGGCCGACGACGTCATCGACGCGGCCGACGAGGAGGGCTGCACCGAGGAGCTCACCGAGCTCGCCAACTGCATCGCAGAAGAAGGTGACTGCGACGACGAGGAGCTGGAGGTCGACGAGGACGATTGCGAGGATGAGCTGGAAGCTTGGGCAGACTGCTGCGACGGCGATTGCTCGCTGCAGCTCGACGACCTGGATCTCGACGTCGAGATCGAGTGATCGGGCTCCAGCACTGGACCGCGTGGAGGGCACGAGCAACGGCGGGCTGAGGCGAGTGCCGCGTCCGCTGTGCGCAGCGTGACGCTGCTACGCAACATCCTGCGCAGAGCAACCCGTTGCGCCGGCGTACTCCTCCGCCGCCGACAAATCACGCCCAAATTCCAGCCGAAAGCTGCTCGATCCGAACCTAGCCACAGGCACTTCGTTTGCTACGGCAGCCCGGCGATGAAGACGACGATCCACACTGAGCCCATTGAAGTCACCGCCACGAACGCGACCGCCACCGTCGCCGATGCTCGTCCGAGCGGGAGGCCGCAGCTGCGGGTGAGGACCGATCTCAGGGCGGGCAAGCACCCGGCGAAGGTCACGGTTCCGGATCTGAAGTAGGCAGCGCGTCACCGTCGGCACGCGGGCAGAGAGCTCACCGGAGCTGGCTCGGCCAGCGGAACCCCGATGTCGAGCGGCTCGTTCTCGGACCCGAGCCAGCTATCTCATTGCACGGTCACGTAGACGACCCACTCGGCCGTCAGCGGTCGCGATGCGAGAGCCTCGGTCACGTGCCCCATCAGGCACCGCACCAGCGGCATGGGCAGACCGTCGATCTCCATCTCTGGCTCGGCCCACCCGCTCGCGCCCGCGGTCACGATCAGCGTGCCGCGATCACCGCCGGCTGCACCCTCGAGACAATCGAGCATCGGGTTGCCGTCGAACAGGGACTGCACATGCCCGAAGCGGTTCGTGGCGATAGCGTCGACCGCGACCGGCGCCTCGGAGGATGCCGACGCGCTCGGCGCGGCCGAGGTGCTGGGACTTGGGATGGGGGCCGAAGCGACGGGCCGAGCCGCGCGATCGGGCGGCTTGTCGACCGGCGCGCACGCAGCGAGCAGCACGCAACCGCCGAGGCGTGACGTCGCGACCGCAAGACGGCGCCGGAGACCCATCGCCTCCTCTGCTACCGTGTCGGCGTGCGCAGAGCCAGCCTCGCCGCAGTCGTCGCCCTTGCCGCGTCGACGATCTGCATACCCGCGGCTCGCGCTTGGACATGCGGGCTCGAGCCCAGCGTGACCGTCTCGCCGCCGCCTACGTTGGCGGCGCCGATCAACGTCCAGCCCATCGTCACCGTCGTGGTCACGGATCCCCACGACGGCTGTCTTTCCCCAGCCTGCGACGTCGTCGAGCACGCGCAGATCCGTTCGGCCCCGACGCGCGCTCGCGCATCGCAGGTGATCGAGGCCCGCGTCGAGCGGCTCCAGACGATCCAGTTCACCACGCTGCGCATCGTTCCCTTGGCCCCCCTCTCGCCCAACCGGCGCTACGAGATCCGCGGGTTCTCCGTCTGGCCCCTTCAGGAGCCCGAGCGCGGCAGGCTCCTCGGAACTTTTCGCACCGGGAGCTACACAGATTCTGCCGGCCCCACGTGGTCGGGCCCCGCCCGTGCCGACGCTCACTCCCTCGCCGGCCCGCTCCGGGCAGCCCGCCGCGGGCAGGGTGTCATCAGCCTCCCCGTGGGTCCCGAGCAGATAGGACCGGCGTTCGACGTCTTCGGCCCCACCCCCGTCGACGATCACACGTCGCCTTCGAGCCTGCGCTACGCCGTCTGGCAAGCCGGCGACGACGGCAGCATCGACTACCGAAGGCCCCCCACCGCCATCCTCGCGCACGAGCCCAAGCACGACACCGAGGGTCGCCTCTTCGTCGCCGGTGCCGAGAACGAATGCATGCGCCGCGCGTTCCCCTTCCCCGCGACTGGCCGCTACCGCGTCGGCATCAAAGTGCTCGACCTCGCCGGCAACGCGAGCTCGCCGGGGGAGGTCACGATCGACTTCGGGGGCGCACCGAACAAGGGCCGCCGATAGCTCTCTCCGCTCGCTCGCCCGACTACCCGAGCTCCTTGGCCAACTTCTGCAAGTTGTCCGCCCGCGCCTGATGCTCCGCCGCCGAGAGGGAGGAGCCCATTTTCTTTTTCGCTACGCGCACTGCCGACTCTGCCTCTTGCTTGGCGCGCGTGACGACCGCGCCGGGCACGTCGCCGAAGTCACCGCTCCGGCGGCCGCGCTCGAGGATTGCACGCGCCGCCGCGAGGTCGCCGGTCTCGGCCACGGAGAGCACGGCCTCGATGTCGAACTTGCAGCCGTGACCGATCAGCTTGTCGATCAGCGCAGCGGTCGCCCCCTCGGCGTAGACGATCGCCGCGTCGCCGAGCGGGACGCCCGAGGCGAGCAGCGCGTCTACCATCCGATGCGCGCGCCGCGCCATCGCCAGCGCGAGCACGGTGGCGTCGCCTGCGACCACGCCGTCGACGCGATAGCGCGCCCCGAGAAGCGCTTCGATGACGGCCACGTCATCTTTTTCGGCGGCGTGTGAGAGCGCGAGCCGGCCGGCGCGGAGCTGGGTCGACCGTCCGGCGAACGGGCCCTCGGCAACGACGGCTCGCCAATCGAAGACCGCAGCGCGAATCGCTTCGCGCAGCTTCTCGGCCAGCACGGGGTGTTCCGCGGCGACCTCGTCGTGGGCTT
The DNA here is from genome assembly GCA_938004815.1 of uncultured Polyangiaceae bacterium. Taxonomy (GTDB): domain Bacteria; phylum Myxococcota_A; class Polyangia; order Polyangiales; family Polyangiaceae; genus Xiheicaenibacterium. The sequence continues at coordinate 19,646 of CALKVR010000312.1, forward strand.
CGGCCATCTGGATGCCGTTGAGATCCGGGTTGGCGCCTTCTGCGAACGGGTCGGCGGCGAGCTCGAGCTGGCTGAACAAGTCGCGCATGTCGCCGGCGACGATCGCCACCGAGTCCTCGTTCAGTCGCATCTTCCACGCCGGGGGCAAGCCCTGCGCCCAGAGGATGATCTTGCCCACCTCACCGTCGCGCACCGACACGTAGAAGCGCTCCAGGTACTCGAAGCCGCCGAACGGGATTACGGGTAGCGCCTCGGGCGGCGACCTGCCCGCCTCTTTCGCCGCCTCGACCCCGAGCTCCAGCTCGTGATCCATCCATTCGAACAGGTCGCGATAGCCGCCGCTCTCCGGATAGAACAGCTCTCGAAAGCTCGTCTCGTAGCGGTGCTCGCCAAACGACGCTTCCAAGTCGTAGTCCAAGCGTCCGCCGAACGCCGTCCGCCACAGCTCACGCAGCCCCTCGGGCACCGGCCCGGTCAGCCGAGCCTCGATCGCCGCCAGCTGTGCGTCGGTGATCGGCGGCTGCGCCTCCAGGATGACCTTGCCTTGAAAGATCGCAATGCCGTGCTTGCGCAGCGTGGTCAGATCGTCGTCGGTGAACACGGCCGCGAGGGTACACGAGGGAGGTCGCTCGCGAAGGGCGACTCGGCGACTCGGCGTCGCCAGGGGAGCGACGACTCAGATGCTCTTGCCCTCTGCTGCTGGCTTGGCGCTCGTGCCGAGCTTCACCGTCACGCTGTTCGCGATGGTGTTGGCGATGAGCTTCCACGAAGCCGTGCTCTGCTCGGAGAGCCGCTTGGTGAGCGAGTCCACCTGCTCACCCTGCTTCTGCCTGACGCTGAAGCTGCTCTCGACGGTGGCCTCATCGACTTGGCGGCCGTCGGCCGTGACGGTCGCGACGATTTTTCGCGTGGTGTCGGAGACCGACAACCCGTCCTCGATGCCGGCGGTGCCGAAGCTCCCGCCGGCGTCACCGACGGTCACCACGAGCGTCGCCTCGATCGGCGTCTTCACCACCTTGTAGCCGGCCTTCAAGAAGGCCCGCTCGAGGTGCCCCTTGAGCTCTCCGAACTCGCCCGGACCAGTTACGTAGATCGACGCCGCACGCGCGGCATCGCCGGCCTCGACCAGCTCGGGTATGGGGCCGACACGCTTCTCGACCGCAGGCGCGGCGCCCGCGCACGATGCGGAGAGCGCCAAGAGCGCAGCTGCAAAGAAAAACGGACCAAGGAGACCGCGTTCGCGAGTGTTCACGACCGGGGATTGTCGCGCGAACGCGGCCTCGCAATCAACGTCGCCCGACGGGTGCACGCACAATCGAGCCGAGGGCGCGAAGAGGGGCTGGAGCACCCGGATCTGAAGAGCCTGTGGAGTTGGTGGCGTAGGGCTCAGACGTGGAGAACCCCGACGCGGGCGAAGGCCGGCACGCTGCGCCGCAGCGCCTCGAGAGCGCTGACGTCGCTGGTGTAGACGATGTCGCCTCGCGCTGCGGCAGACGCCATCACGATGGCATCGATTGTCGTGGCTCCTCGCACGAGGCCCGAGGCTCGAAGCTGGCGGACGCCGAAGGCAGCCGGGGCCATCGCGGGTGAATCGTGGCGAGACACCGATCCGGCGCAGTTGGGGTGGCCAACGGAGCTGAATCGGTGGGGTCTCACGATTCGGGCGCGATGCCGTCGGGCATGTCGGTTGAATCGACGCGGCCTGGGCGGTCGCGACCGGCGCTCCACAGCGTCCGGAGCTGAGGACGGAGTGGGTCGGCGCCCCTGCGCGGCGTCCTCGGGCGCGGGGCCGGGCGCGGCATCGCGGACGAGTCGTTGTCAGGCAACGATCCAGCACCGTTGACCAACCCATGCCCTTCGAATCGGCGGCCTCACACGATTCGAGCGCGATGCCGCGGGCCCTCGTGTTGTGCCCGCCTTCGAGCAAAGCTCAGGGACAGCCGCCTCACGCGAACCGACGAAAGCCTGGCTGCGCCGCGAGATTCTCGTCGAACGTCGCGACGTCGCCGAGGACACCGACCCGTTGGAGGACGAGGATGAACGCGTCGTTCGCACTGAGCTTCCCGGAGCCCGCTGCGACAGTGGAGAACATTTCGGGCAAGTGCACCGCAGTCAGGCTTGTTGCATCGCGGACGCGCCCAGTAGGTGCCACGACCCGACGACGCGCATGCACTCCGCAAAATCGGGCGGGGTCGTCTTGCGCTGGTCCGCTCGGCGACCGAGCACGCTGACCGCTTCCAGAACCAGGAAGTCGACGAGGTCGACCTCTCGGCCTGCCGCACCGATTCTCTCGACGAGTGCACAGGCATCGGCCTGCTTCGCGTCCTCTTCGTAGAGCAGTCCGACGATCACGTTCGCATCGAGAACGACGAGATCAGCCATCGTAGAGAGCCCGCTCGTCATCCATCGCGTTTGCGGGCGCGCCCATCAGCACGCCGATCGCTCCACGTATGGCCGTGAGCCCCCCCGACCGGGGCCTCGACGTCGCGATGGCGAGATGGGCGTCGAGCGCAAGCAGCCGTCGGCGTGCCGCCCCGAGGTCGGACAGCACGAGGTGACCGGGCTCGTTCCCGACACCGGCGCCCGCCTCGACCATGCCCTCGACGTACCTCGAGTGCGCGACGAGCGCCTGAACGAAGAGCCGGAGTTGACGTGTCATGGGGAGCTCCTCGCGAGTGGCCGGATCCGCCAGCCACTCCGAGACGACAGCCTCTGCCTCGTCGAGCTGGCGCACGATGGCGCGCGCCGCAGCCTCGTCCTGGGCGGGGGTCGAAGCTACCGGAGGCTGCAACGCGGGCGACGGCAGTCTGGAGAGCAGTTCCTCGTGCGCTCGCATCAAGAGAGCTTAGCACCCTACCGCCGCGCCACGAGCGCCGCGTCGTCGTCGTTCCCCAGGCATGGGGCGTGCGAGTCGAAGGCCTGGTGATGTCGGGGGCGGCTTGCGCAGCCCTCGGTGCGACCAACGGGCATCGCGCGCTCCCGAGCCCTGCACCGCCTGGCGCCGGGGCCATCGCGACTGGATCGTTGCCAGCCAGTAGGCGGCCACGTCGATCCGAGGGAAACGGCCACGAACTGGCCTCGGTTGCGGCGCGCAGCCTAGGCTGACGCGATCGATGGAAACGTCGAGAGCTCGGCTGCACCCGAGCTCTCTGTCGAGCGGACGTGATCACGCCCGACGGTCGGAGATTCGCGCGATCGGGGTTCCGACGGCAAGAAACCGTCGTCGATCACGATGGACATCACGATGGCCAGGGCAGCGGGGCGGCAGGCGCGCTGCCCATGGTGCCAGCGGGTTTTCGTGGTCTGCCGGGGCTGCGATCACGGGCACGTCTACTGCTGCAAGGACCATGTGCGGGCTGCACGGCTCGTCTGGCGACGGCGGAGCAACGCCAAGCATCAGGCGACCGAGGAGGGTCGCCTCGATCATCGTGACCGCAACCGCGCGTACCGGTGCCGCCGTCGCGCCGAACGCGCACGCGTGACGGGACCCTCTGCCGAGAAGTTGACGTTCGCTCACAACGTCGTCGCGGCCGAGAGTGCGCCCGCGGTCACGGAGGCCATGGTGTCGATCTCGGCGGGAGAACCGACCGATGAACATCTCGACGATCGTACGCTGTCGCCCGAGACGGCCCGAACACGGCTTTTGATGACACAGGGCCCGAACGACATCTGCAAGGCATCGCTGCCGCGCTCTTCGTCGAGATCATCGCCGCGATCCTGGCGCTCCTCGGTCGCATGCGCGACATCAACCTGGAGCTCGCCCGCAAGGTGGCCCACATGCAGCGCCGTCGGCCGCCGTCCGAGACGCTCGAGCGACTCCAGCGCC
>CALKVR010000313.1 GCA_938004815.1 uncultured Polyangiaceae bacterium
GGCCTCGTCGCTGGCCATCGCGAACACCTCGGGGTCCTGGACGAGGTGCCGGTGAACGCGCTTGAGCGCGACGAGCCGCTCGAAGCCCGCGTCGCCGACCTGGCGCGCCAAGTGAATCGTCGCCATGCCGCCGCTCGCGAGCTCGAACAGCACGTCGCAGTCGCCGATGCGCTCAGAACCGGCCATACGCCTGCGCGCCGGTCGGTCCGAGACCGACCAGCGTCCCCTCGCCCCAGTCGATGGCGAACACCGCCACCGCCGCGAGCGCGAGGCCGCCGGTCACGCCCGCGAGCACGTTGGTCCGATCTTGTCGAAATTTGCCCTCGTCGTACTGGCGGATCGTGCGCTCGTCGGCGGGGATGTCGAGGTACTCGCTGCGGGCGACCAGCGTGTCGACACCCGACGCGATCGTGAGCGCACCGGCGAGGGCGGTCGCGCCGAAGAAGGGGGCGATCACCCAGGGCGTCACCCCGCCCCGCTCGGGGGCTGGGGTCTCGGGCGGGCGGCGGGGTGGCGAGCGCTCGGGCGGCGGCAGCACGAGGGGAGGGGGCTTCGGCTTCTCGAGGAGCACGGTGGCGGCCGAGCCCTCCTGAACCGTCACCTCGCGCCGGACGCGATCGCGCCCGAACGACGTTTCTACGAGGTGGGAACCAGGATCGACGAACACGACCTCGGCCGCGGCGGGGCGGCCGTCGACGAGGAGGGGCCCCGCGCCCGGCGCGACGATCTCGAGGCGCCCGAGCTTTGCCGACAGCTCCAGCATCGCGCGGGTGGCTTCGTCGCGATCGGGCGCGTCGACCGGTGCGTCGCGGATGTACCGCCGATAGAGGTTGGCGGCGCGCGCACGCTCGCCGGCTCGGTGCCACGAGCGCGCCGCGTTCCAGAGCGACGCCGGCTGCGGGTCGGCGGCATGGGCAGCCTCGAATGCATCGCCCGCGCGCACGAAGTCGCCGCGGGCGTACGCGTCTTCTCCCGCCTGGAAGCGCTCGGCCGCGCTGGCACCCGCGGCGGCCTCGGGCTGGGCGGCGACCGGTCCCGACCAGGTGAGGAGCGTCGCAAGGAGGAGGGCGGCCCCGAGCCGCACAGGCATGGCAGGAGCGTACCACTTCGGTCCGTTTCTGGTCTTTGCCGGCGGGGCCGGTACACTTGGGGCGATGGATCTGCGCGACCTCTTCGCCGCCCACCTGGCCGCCGCGCTCGCGCATCGGGTCGATCGCCCGGCCTCGATCGCGGCGCGAGCGTACGAGCTCGCCGACGCGCTCTTGGCGGAGCGGGCGCGGGCCTCGATCTCGTACGGCGAGCCGATCGCAGAAGAGGACGTCGACGCCTTCTTCGCCGAGCAGGCCGCCCCTATTTCAGTTTTTTCGCGAGACGATTTTCCGCAGAACGAGGCGTTCTTTCAGCCGGCGGGGCTGCTCGACGAGCCGGCGCCGGTCGAAGAGAGCGAAGAGGAGCTCGACGCGGCCTATTTCGACCCGGGCTACGATCCGCGCTGGGACGTCGAGCCCCGCTGGGACGAGCCGCCGCCGGCGTCGTCGCGGCCGGAATCGGAGCGGCCCGGGCTCGCGCGAACGACGCCCGTCGTCTCCGAAGCCAAGAAACGCCAGGCATGAGCGCGAGGCTCGCGGCGCCCGTTTCGCGCCCGGCCTTGCATTCGCGCGCGTCGTGCACATGGTCCCTGTGCAATGAAGAAGAACTCTGGCCTCGCTGCAGTCCTCTCCCTCGTCATCCCGGGTGTGGGCCAGATCTACAACGGGGCATTTCTGCGCGGCATCTTCTGGCTGATCATCACGCCGGGCTTCTGGATCGGCTCGGGCGGTTTGCTCGGCTGGGTGTGCCATTTGATCTCGGCGTACACGGCGTACACGTACGCCGAGGCGCTGAACCGCGGAAAGCGCTGAGCCTGGTCGCGGCGGTCCTCGGGGCCGCCGCGCTCCTCGGTTGCCCAGCGACAGAAGCCCGGGGGGGCGCGATGGAGTCGGCCTCGGCGCAGGCCGAGCCGCCAGCGCACGTCGTCTCCGCCGACGCGGTGTGGCCGCACCGGTTGCCCATCGAGGTCGAGCTCCCGGCTCGCGCGGACGGGGCGCGCCGCGTCTCGGTGTACCTCGACGCCGGACACGGCGCGGTCGACAACACCGGCAACAGCTCCTGCTTCTGCGTCCGAGAGCAAGACTTCACCCACGCCCTGGCGCAAGACGTCGCCGCGACGCTCGAGGAGACGGGACGGTTCTGGGTCGTCGGCAGCCGGTTCGGCGATCAGCAGGTCGCGTACGCCGCCCGCGTCGAGGAGGCGGCCCGCCTCAAAGCTGACGTATTCGTCAGCTTGCACTCCGACGTGCGCGGGCGCAAAGAGGCGTGGTCGCCCGAGCCCTCGCTCACGTGCCAACGCGCCGTCGACGCTCCCGGCTATAGCGTCCTCTACTCCGACGAGGGCGATCCGCGGCTGGCGAAGCGCCGCGTCGAGCTCGCGGACCGCGTCGCGCTCGCGATGGGAGACGCCGCCTTCTTTCCGTACGGCGGTGAGGAGTACGTGGGGCTCTACGAGGGCTCGACCACGCAGCCGGGGGTGTTCGTCGATCGCCACGAGCCGAAGAAGCGCATCTTCGTCCTCAGGCGGCCGACCATGCCCTCGATCATCGTCGAGACCCACAACGCGCTCGATCCGCGCGAGGCCGAGCTGTGGGAAGATCCCGGCGTGCGTCGAGCCTTCGCCCTCGCCCTCGGGCGCGGCGTCCTGGAGACCGTCCGTTGACTGCCCCCGAAGGCGCTTTCGCGCCGCTCTGGACCCGCCCCCATTTTCAGCCCTCGGATAGCACCGCCCACGTGCTCGCGGTTTCGCTCTTCGGGAGCGACAAGCCGATCGATCTCGGCGCGATCGCGATCACGCCCGACACGGGCGCCCCCGTCGAGGCCCAGGCGCTCATCGACCAGGTCGAGCTCGAGTGGATGCCGGGCGACGCCGTCGCGCGGGCGATCTTCATGACGCCGCTCTGGCGCTTCCACGCGATGAACCAGCTCGAGCCCGAGACGCGGCGGGTGGTCGCCGACGCGCCGGGTGGTCTTTCGATCCGCATGACGGGGCACGACCCCCAGGATCTTGCGCACCTCCAGCTGACGCGCGCGATCATGATCGCGCTCGAGCGGCTCGGCGCCGTCGCTCACATCGACATCCTCTCCCAAGTGTGGACGGCCGCACCGACGGCGCCGCGCGCGGGCCTCTCGGTCTTGCGCGAGATCGGCGTCTTCGTCGAGTCGGAGGCGCGTGACGGCTTCGGGCACGCGATCAACACCCGCGGGATGGCGAAGCTCGGCCGGCCCGAGCTCATCACCACGATCGAGAGCGTCGAGCGCGAGCGCG
>CALKVR010000314.1 GCA_938004815.1 uncultured Polyangiaceae bacterium
CCTCTCCCCGGCGAGACGGAGCGCAAGGTGACGATCACCGAGAACCTGCCCAACTACGGCGCCCAGCACCACCCGATCTGCACCCCCCTCACCTACCAGTCGAACCCGCCGTCGAGCGGCGACCACTGGGGCATGTGGGCCATGTTCAAGTCCTACACGCTCCCCGTCCCGCGCGAGATGCTCGTCCACAACCTCGAGCACGGCGCCATCGTCATGGCCTACGCCTGCGGGGCCGCCTGCCCCGAGGTCCCCCTCGCCTTCGAGGACGTCGCCGCAGACTTCGGCGCGGATCCGCTGTGCCTCGCCAGCCCGACGGGCGCCGAGCGATCGCGCGTCATCATCACTCCGGACCCGGAGCTCGCGGAGCCGATCGGCCTCTCGGCCTGGCGCGCGACCTACGTCGCCACGTGCGTCGACCCCGAGAGCATGCTGGCGTTCGTCACCAAGCACTACGCCAAAGCCCCCGAGAACATCTGCGCCGACGGCAAGGACCCGACCGATCCTGCCAACGGCGTCACGGTGTGCATGGGGATCTGAGGTTGTGGGTTTGGGTGCCGGTTCCGTCATCGGCTCTGCAAGGTCTCGCAGCCTTGGTGCGCTTGCAGGTGGAGCAACCCGTCAGCCACCTATCGCCGCGCGCAAGAATCTCGCCGCTGTAGCCAGCCCCGCAGAGCGTCTCTAGCTAGGGGTCTGGAGCAGACCCCTCGGCCGCGAAGCGCGGCCTCACCCCACCTCCGGGCTCCGGGCCTCACGGTCCTCGCCCGCGCAGATGGCCGCTGGGACGACATCCGAGGGGCATCAACCGTCGGTCTGAGGGTTACCCCCCAGGAGGGTTACCCCAGGATCTGACGGCGGCGCGGGCGAACGCCACGATGAGCGCCTCGCCGTGCGGGCCGACCGCGGTCTCCCACGCGAGATCGACGTCGAAGGCGGGCGCCGGCGGATCGAGGTGAAACGTCGCTGTCGCCGCGCCGCCGGCGCGAAGATCGATCGCGACCTCGTCGAAGGCGACGTAGCGCTGAACGACCGGATCGATCGCCTTGTAGATCGCCTCTTTCAGCGCGAACACGGTGCGCACCCACCGGTCGCGCGCATCCCCCGCCGGCGCCCGGGCGATCTCCTCCGTTCGGAGCACCCGCCGCGAAATGTCGACGCGGAGCGCCTCGTCGACCTCCAGATCGACCCCCACGTGCTCCCCCGCCGAGCGCGGCGCGGCGAGCGCGATGACGACGTCGTCCTTGTGGCTCAACGACCCCGCGACGGCCGGGGGCAGATCGGGCGCACCGCGGGGCGTGACGGCGATCGGGACCGGGCCGAGGCCAACCAGCTCCACCGCGCGCCGGAGGGCCAAGCGACCGCCCACGAAGCTGGCGACGCGGCGCGGTCCCATCGAGCCGGCGATCGCGTGCTCTTCGGCGAAGAGGGCGCCGAGGTCGGGCGCCGCGCGCAGCGAGCCCGTCACGAGCCACCCGAATGGGGTCCGCCGCTCGCTAAGAATCACCCGAGACCCCCGCGCCGCGCCGGGACTACCATCGGCGCGTGCCGAAGCCCCCCGCCGCCGAAGAAGCGCTGGAGCTGACACCGACCCTCGATCTGCCGCACGAGCCGCCCCGCGGGGCGAGCCCCGGCACCCTCCGCATCGAGAGCGACACGAAGCCGAGCATCTACTTGATGGACTTCGCCGAGGGGCACCTCCACGAAGCTCAGCTCCAGACGATCGACGAGTGCCGCCCCTACCTCGGCAAGGACAGCATCACCTGGATCGACATCCGGGGCATCGGCCACTTGCCGACGTACGAGCGGCTCGGGCAGATCTTCGACATCCACCCGCTGGCGCTCGAGGACATGGTGAACGTGCCGCAGCGGCCGAAGTCCGACGTCTACGAGAACAAGCAACTCATCATCACGCGGATGGTGAGCATCCATGAGGGCAAGCTCTACAGCGAGCAGATGTCGATCCTCTTCGGCAAGGGCTTCGTCGTCACCGTACAAGAGGAGCCCCAGGTCGACTGCCTGGATCCGCTCCGGGCCCGCATCCGCGCGGGCCGGGGCCTCATCCGCAAGGCCGGCAGCGACTACCTGGCCTATGCACTCCTCGACAGCGTCATCGACGGCTTCTTTCCCGTGCTCGAGCACTACGGTGAGGCGATCGACGAGCTCGAGATGCGGGTGCTCTCCCACCGCGGGGTGAGCTCGAACGAGATCTTCGCCATGAAGCGCGAGCTGCTCTCGCTCCGCCGCGCCGCCTGGCCGCAGCGCGATCTCCTCTCGGCCCTGCTGCGCGACGAGTCGCCCCACATCGACGCGGGCACGCGCGTCTACCTGCGCGACACCTACGACCACGTCATCCAGATCATGGACATGGTCGAGACGTTCCGCGAAATCGCGTCCAGCTTGATGGATCTGCTGATGACGACGGCCTCCAACAAGCTCAACGAAACGATGAAGGTGCTGACGGTCGTGTCATCCATATTTCTCCCGATGACGTTCGTGGCCGGCATCTACGGTATGAACTTCCACACCGACCAGTCTCCCTGGAACATGCCCGAGCTCGACTGGTACTGGGGCTACCCGTTCTCGTTCGTGCTCATGATCGTCTCGGCCGGCTCGCTGCTCGTCTTTTACCGATCGCGCGGCCTGATCGGGAAAAAGGGCGACGCCTACACGAAGGTCACCCGCGTCGTGCGGCGCACCGTGGGCATGAGCTCGCGCAAGCGTTGAGGGCGCTCACCCGGCGACCGCGGTGACCGCGGGGGCGCGCTTGGCCAGGATACGCGCCGCGAGGATGCCGCCGAGGAGACCGAACGCGTGGCCCTCCCACGAGATCCCGGGGTCGCCGGGCAGGACGCCCCAGAGGAACCCGCCGTAGAGGAAGAACACCGCGGCCGAGCCGGCGATCGTCCAAAACCGGCGCTCGAAGATGCCGAGCGAGAGCAGGTAGCCGAGGTAGCCGAAGACGAGGATGCTCGCGCCGATGTGCACGCTGTTCGACGCGCCGATGAGCCAGGTGCCGAGCCCGCCCACGACGCCGGAGATGGCCGAGACGTAGAGCAGATCGCGCTTGCGCCGGAGCATGATGAAGAAGCCGAGCACGAGGAGCGGGATGGTGTTCGCCATCAAGTGGCCGAAGCCGCCGTGGAGAAACGGCGCGAGCAGGACGCCGAGCAGCCCCTCGGTCGAGCGCGGGTGGATGCCGAGACCGTCGAGCCGACCGCGGAACACCGCGGCGTCGAGCCCCTCGCTCACCCACATCGACCCGACGAACGTGGCCAGGATCGTCGCCTGCGTCTTCGCCTCTTTGACGAGCACGCTGCGGGCGTCCGGTGGGCGGGCAAGCGAGGTTTCGGCCATGGGCTTCAGTATGGTGCCGTGGTCGCGGTTTCGCCATAGGCTCGGGCCGTGGTTCGGCTGCTCTTCGTCTGCCTGGGAAACATCTGCCGATCGCCCACCGCCGAGGGTGTGATGGCCAAGATCATCCGCGATCGCGGCTGGCACGACCGGGTCGCGATCGACAGCGCGGGCACCGCGGCCTACCACGTCGGCGAGCGAGCCGACGAGCGCTCACGGAGCGCCGCGCTGCGTCGCGGCGTCGAGCTTCTCAGCCGCGCGCGGCAGGTCGCGCCGGAGGACTACGACCGCTTCGACTACCTGGTCGCGATGGATCGCTCGAACCTGGCCGTCCTCGAGCGGCGCGCGCCGGCCCGGGCGCGCGCCGAGATCGTGCTGCTCCGGTCGTTCGACGAGGCGGCGCCCCAGGGCGCCGAGGTCCCCGACCCGTACTACGGCGGGGCCGACGGCTTCGAGGACGTCCTCGATATCTGCGAGCGCGCCTGTCTCGGCCTCGCCGCCCACATCGAGAGAAAGCACCTCGGTGGCTGAGGTACCGCCCGCCGTCCGACAGGCCATCGAGGCCTCGGTCGGGGCGCGGATCCGAGCGTCGCGCCCCGTATCGGGCGGCGACATCAACGACGCGTTCGAGCTCGATCTGACGGACGGGCGCCGCGTCTTCGTCAAGACGAGCGCGCGGCTCCCCGCGCGCGCCTTCGAAGGAGAGGCCCTTGGCCTGGCCTGGCTCGCCGAAGCGCGGGCGGTGGCCGTCCCCGAGGTCTTGGCCGTTTCCCACGAGGGACCGGGCTACTTGGTCCTCCAAGCGATCACCGCGCGCTCCCCTCGCCCTTCGACCGAAGAGGCGCTCGGTCGCAGCCTGGCCGCGCTGCACCGCTTCGGTGCTCCCACCTTCGGGCTCGACCGGAGCAACTGGCTCGCGACGTTGCCCCAAGACAACACCCCGGAGGCCGACTGGCCCACGTTCTATCGCTGCCGCCGGCTCGAGCCGCTCATCGAGCGCGCGGCGGCGCGCGGCCTCGTGGGCACAGCCCTCCGCGAGATCGATCTCGCGATGATGCGCCTCTTCGGCGGGTTCGGTTCGCGCGTGTTCGGCGCCTACGCCGAGGCGTATCCGCTCGCGCCCGGGAGCGAGGAACGTGTCGGCCTCTACCAGCTCTACCCGCTCCTCGCCCACGTCGTCATGTTCGGGGGCGGCTACGTCGGACAGCTCACGACCGCCCTCGATAGCTGCCTCTGATCATTCGGTTCAGCGGTCGCGGACGCGTACGCGCTTGCCGTCACCCTTCTTCTTGATGACCTTCTTCGGCGGGACGGGGGCTGCCTTACGGGCGCCATCACGACGTTTGCCGTCGGGCGCGGCGCGCGGCGGCTCCACGCTGCGGGGCGGCTCGACGCGACGCGGCGGCTCCACGCGACGGGACGGCTCGACACGAGCCGGAGGCCTCTTGCGATGCTCGACCCGCGGCGGCGCCTCGATGCGTCGAGTCTCTGGTCGCGGCAACTCGACCCGCCGCGGCTCGGCGCGACGCGGAGCCGCCCGCAGATCGGGCTTGCGATCGACGACGGGGCGATGCGTCTCTCGGTGCGGTCGATCGCGGTGCTCGCGCTTGGCTTGGTGCCAGACGTGCGCGTTCGCGGGTCGGCGGTAGTGAGCGTAGTGGTGATGGTCGCGGTGAATGATCGTTACGGGCACCCGGTGGACGTCGACCCGCACCCAGGGCTCGTCGTAGTAGCCGGCCTGGTACCAGAAG